>NZ_JABDWD010000017.1:0-146418 GCF_019685115.1 Rhizobium sp. NZLR11
CGAAACCATCGCCGCAACCGGCTCCAACGCTGCGCAAGATGAAAGCTTCGCGTTTCCGCCGGTTGCTCACACCGCGCCACTTGGCGTATTCAAAACCCCCGAGGCTCTAATCGCAGCTGGATGAAAGCTCAGTGGCAGGTCAATGCAAGCGCTGCGATTCGTGCTGCAATGTTGACGGTCGCTCCAAAGAGATCGGCTGCTCTGCGGATGACTGGGCCGTGGTTTAGCCCCGCTCGAGTGAGTAGTAGGCGGTTCTTTGCGGCATGCCTGCAGCGGCGTCCGAGTACCTGGGGATCGCTGTATCGGGCTCAGAAAACGACGGCATTGTCTTATCGCCGATCCGTTTGATGGGGGCTGATTGTGAAGTTCGAGGTGCAGCCGATTCGACGGTCACGCCCACAATTACCATCTCGATCAGTACCAATTAGCAGGGTGACACTGCAAAAAATTGCTAAATTCAGAAAAAATGTCGATTCCGCTTTTGGCGAGAGGAATCCAGTCACGCCATCAGGTTTTCTTAAAGTTTTCAATGGACGCATGTCGCTGTAGTTGCAGAAAGAATAATTCTCGGAAAGCGAGACATTTATATTGCCCCAATTTGGGCGACTCGAAATTCTGCAAATATTTCAAAACGTAACATCGGAGTGATTAAGATAATGTGGCAGCAATAAGGCTATTCTTCTCAAGCACTTACTGTCGCATTGCTGTTGCACCCTCAAAATTGTCACACTATAACCTGCCGCCGTAACGCTGGATTAACCCAAAATATTAACGGGCAGGGGTTGAGGAACAAGACCATGACAACATACTACGTAGCGACGACTGGCAGCAACAGCGGTAACGGCAGTACCTCCTCTCCTTTCCGTACGATCAGCGACGCGATGGCGTCGAACCTTAAGCCTGGCGACGAGGTCGTGGTGAAGCCCGGGACCTACAACGAGAGCATTAACATCGACAAGGACGGCTCGGCGGCAGGCAACATCACGCTTCGCTCGGAAGTGCCCGGCGCAGCACTAATCCGGCCACCAGCGGGCTCGTACACCGGGATCAGTGTCAACGGCAATTACGTGGTCATCAACGGCTTCGACATCAAGGGCGGCACCGGCGACGGCATCGAAGCGAACAACGTCCACCACATCCAAATCCTCAACAATACTGTCCATGACAGCGGGGAGTCGGGCATTCAGTTCAACCAATCGGACTTCATCCGCGTCGAAGGGAACGAGACCTACAATAACGCGTCGTCGGGCTGGTACTCGGGCATCTCAATCTACGAGAACCGGAACATTACAGGCGATACCTCGACGGACGGCTACCGGACGATCGTGCGGAACAATATCTCGCACGACAACATCACGAAGGCGGGTGCGCACACCGATGGCAACGGCATCATCATCGACGATTTCCAGAGCACGCAGTCGAGCGGTCATCCGAACTACACATTCAAGACCCTGGTCGACAACAACCTCGTCTACAATAACGGCGGCAAAGGCGTCCAGGTTACCTGGAGCGACTCCGTCACGGTGCAGAACAACACCGCATACCACAACAATCAGGACTCGGCGAACACCGGCACCTGGCGCGGCGAGCTCAGCAACTCGGCGTCGAACAACAACACCTGGGTCAACAACATCGCCGTTGCGGACCCATCGGTGAACAAGAACAACACTGCGATCGATAACACGTCTACCGGCGGCGCCAACAGCAACGTCGTCTGGGCCAACAACATCACCTACAACGGCACGGCCGGCCAGGCATCGGTCAAGACCGACGGCGGCAACGCGATGCCGAGCACGGCGAGCGGCAACAAGCTCGGCGTCGACCCGAAATTCGCGGGGGCAGCAAGCGACAACTTCCACCTCGGCTCCGGCTCGTCGGCGATCGACGGCGGAACCAGCAAGTACGGCGTCGGCTCGGTCGATCTGGACGGCCACGCTCGCATCGTTGGAACTGTCGATATCGGTGCCTACGAATCGGGCTCCAGCTCGGCACCGGGAACGCCAACCACGCCGACGCAGCCGGGAACGCCGACTACGCCGACGCAACCGGGAACGCCAACCACGCCGACGCAACCGACAACTCCAACCACGCCGACGAAGGAATTCATCGGCACCAGCGGCAACGACATCCTGCCGCACACGGGTCAGTCCAACGCTGGCAACGAAACCTTCAAGGGTCTCGGCGGCAGTGACGTGTTGAAGGGCGGGGCCGGCGCGGACGTGCTCGACGGCGGTACTGGCAACGACACGGCCAGCTATGCGGGCTCCAGCGCGGTCAACGTCAACTTGGCGACTAAGGCGGTATCGGGCGGCCAGGCCGCCGGTGACAAGATCGTCAGCATCGAAAACTTGACTGGCTCCAGCGACAACGACGTACTGACCGGCGGCAATAACGGCGGCAACGTTCTCAATGGCGGGGCTGGCGCGGACAAGCTGGACGGCGGCGCCGGCGCGGACGTCATCATTGGTGGTGCCGGAAAGGACATCATGACCGGTGGCACCGGCGCGGATACGTTTATCTTGAAGGCACCGACGGAAACCGGGTCCGGCACGAACAGCGACATCATCACCGACTTCCAGCACGGCGTCGATAAGATCAACCTCTCGGCGATAGATGCGAATGGCTCTGCGGCGGGCAATGGAACCTTCCATTTCCAGGCGCAGGAGAATGCCACTTTCGACCACAAGGCTGGCGCGCTCGCTTGGCACTATGAAGACCATGCTGGATCCGCGAGCGATGTTACCGTTATCCAGGCCGACCTGAACGGCGACGGCGTTCAAGACTTCGAGGTTCATCTGAAGGGCCTCGTCCACCTGGGGGCAGGCGATCTAATCCTGTAGCTATATCCGTTGCGGCGGTCGTCCGATCGCCGCAACAATCGTGCGGACAATCCAGAAATATGCCGACGGCGGAGTAAAAACCAGCCGCGCGGCGCGCAAAAGTCGGTTACTTCGGCGCGCGGATGAGCCGGCCGGGAGGGCGTAGCCCGAGCGGAGGTCCCATCCGCGCGCTGCGATTTTTCGACGGGTGTCAGCCGGCTTTCGGGCGCGACTTTGCGCGAGGCGATAGCCGTCGCCGTTCATCTCGAGGATGTTGACGTGGTGGGTGATGCGGTCCAGCAGAGCACCGGTCAGGCGTTCGGATCCCAAGGTCTCCGTCCATTCGTCGAACGGAAGGTTGCTGGTGATCAAGGTGGCACCTCGTTCGTCGTGTTGCGAGATCAGTCCGAACAATAATTCCGCACCGACCTAAATCGCGTCGCGATCTTTCAGGTTCGCGCCTTACGCTTTAGTTCTTTGTTTTACGCACGCCAGCGACCACCGGAACGGGCCATCCACAATAACGCATCCAGAAACAGCCGGTCGTTCGTGCGCGAACCGCGCTTGCCTTTCGTGCCGCCCGGCACAAATCTCTTGATCCGTTCCCACTGACCATCCCCAAGCGCATCGCATTCCATGGCCAATCTCCAAAATTAGCCTTGAATCTGATTTGCCCCGCCGGGGAATCCCAAATCGCTAAATCGTCACCGCGCCCTAGATGGAGGAAGAAAAGGCGCGCTTAAAGTCAAAGCCTTGCTTTTCATCCGACGCCATGTCGGCCCTGACTTGGGCCATCTGATCCTGGCGCAGGTGCCCGTGATGGCGTTCTCCTCAGTGTGTAGATACAAAATGTGTTTAGGCGATATTGGCAGGAATGCATCACTACCGGGCGCAGAAACCAAAAACGCAGGAAAGAGATAATCGGGCAGCTCCAGATAGGAATGTACTACTACTGGATTGTCGCCAACCACCGCCATGTTGTCGGGCGCCAGCGCTAGGGCCAAGTGAGCGCGGCCGAGAACGCCGGCCAACCCAACGGCGTCGATTGGGATGCCTATTAAGGCCAGATCACGCAGCGGATCTGGAAGATTTGGCGTGCCCAAAACCCTTAAATTTCTGGCTGGTTCATCTCCATCAAATCCCTTCGCTAGGGCCGATTTGAGATTAAAAATCCGGCCAGGCGCGCGCACCCATTGTAACGCTACAAATTGAATGATCTCTTGCCGCTGCGCAGCGGTTAGCCATTCCAAAGATGAACTCTCAACCACCCTCTCTAACAGCGGCGCCGCCGGGCTTTCAAATTTTCCGCCAATTGTGATCTCTATATCAGGCAACTCATCGGCTTCAAAGGATTCGAGCATGCTAGAAGATAAGGTATGGAGATCTTCAACGCCGAAGTCCTTGACCGCAGGATGAAACAGTCTGCCAGACACCTTGTCGAGCACATTGAGGTTGCGCCCCTTCTCGGGTTGATGAAGCGTTCCAGAATGGGTTGGGGAATATAGTGATGCGTAGCCATTGACCCAGTGCTCCCAACCAGCGTGGACTAGGGTTGATAAATCCTACTCAGAACTCCCCTAAACGATGCTGATGGGCGAATGCGAAAAAAGCATTACGATTTCAGATAGTTGGCTGGCGACCCCTGCAGGAATCGAACCTGCGACAACCTGCTTAGAAGGCAGGTGCTCTATCCAGCTGAGCTAAGGGGCCGTCCGGCGGTCGCGTTTACGGAGCGCGACCGGATGCGGCAGTTCTCGACGAGAAATCTCAATGCGTCCAGGGCTGCGTGCGGGTATAGCGGAAATTATCCGGATAGGCGACAACCTGGCGGACCGGATCCTTCGGCGGGATGACGCGGTATTCGATGCCGTTGCGCTGGGCGTAGGCTTCGGCCAGTTCTTGCGTTTCAAAGGTGAGTTTTACCTGCTGTCGCGTATCGCCGGACGAGGTGTAACCCATCATCGGATCAATCTTGCGCGGCGACTCCTGATCGAATTCAAGCACCCAGAGATGGGTCTTGGCCTTGCCGGACTGCATGGCGGTCTTGGCTGGACGATAGATCTTGGCAGACATGACTGCGCGTCTCCGGCTATGCGGGCATCGCCCGCCTTTGATGGTCTCAATCCCGTTGCCGGGGCACTTGCTTCATCGCTAGTGATAGCGCGAAGAGATGAATTTTGCTTATCCGCGAATCCCCGGCTTTTCAAGAAAAAAGGCAGTGTATGACGCGCCTCGACCCCATCGCGTTGATGAGGCGATGCTTCGGAAACAAGGATATCGGCAGACAGGCCGGTTGCGCAATATTACCGGTCGTCTCATGTTGTGATCACAACCTGATTGCCGCGGCCAGCCCTCGGGACTATTTACGGCTCAGTCAATTTCAGTGGATTTGCACACATGATGAGACGTTCGGCGGAGTTCAATGCCATTGTGATCGGGGCTGGCATTACGGCTTTCTTCTACGTTGCCATCAGCTACGCCCAATATATCGGCCTGCTCGAACGCGGCTGAGGAGCCTCCTCCTGATGCCCAGTTGCCCCCTCAGGGCGGACGGGCGGCCTTTCCCGATTTTATGTATACACCGACATATCAGGCGAAAACTTCGGCCAGAGCTGGATTTATGGGTTGCGACGGTGAAGTGAACCGTGTATCTCCCCGCCACGGCACGGAGTGTAGCGCAGCCTGGTAGCGCATCTGGTTTGGGACCAGAGGGTCGGGAGTTCGAATCTCTCCACTCCGACCATTCAATATCCCGATATTTTTGGATCTTTGACGGCCGCATCGCGGCTCGCACGCTTGCGCGTCGTCACTTCGTCTTCTTCGTGGTCGTGGCGCTGACGATCCTGTCGCCCGGCTTGATTCCGAGTTTGGCGACGATGCCGGCATTGAGTTCGACAACGTATTTCACCTTGCCCATCGAATCGATGATGTCGCGCGAATAAGGCACGGCCTTTTCCTTGATGTGACGGATCGCGCCGGTGTCGTCGGCAAAAAGCATGTCGAGCGGCAGGATGGTGTTTTCCATCCACATGGTGACGCGCCGCGGCTCGTCGAAATCGAAGATCATGCCGGCATCATCGGCCATCGCCTTGCGAAACATCAGTCCGTAGGCGCGCTGATCCGGAGTCGAGGCGATCTCGACAGTAAAATGCAGCAGCTTGCCCGCAGCGGTCTGGATGAGCAGCGGCTCCTTGTCGAATCGCATCTGCTCCTCGGCCAAGGCCGGCAGGGCGACCATGAAAAAAAGCGCCGTGATGGCGCTTCTGATCGCATGAAGAAGAATGAGACCGCGCATATCAATGCGACCGGCTGGCCGGGCTCGGAACGTCGGGATGGATTTCTGCGGCCATCAGGCCCTTTTCGCCGTCGCCGAAGCGGACGAGCACCACCTGGCCGGGGCGAAGCTCCGTCAAACCGAAGCGGCGGAGCGTCTCCATGTGTACGAAGATGTCTTCCGTGCCCTCGCCGCGTGTCAGGAAGCCGAAGCCCTTGGTACGGTTGAACCACTTGACGAGCGCACGTTCCAGCCCGCTCGTCGCGGTGACCTGCACATGTGTGCGCACCGGCGGCAGTTGCGAGGGGTGAACCGCGGTCGACTGGTCCATCGAAAGGATCTTGAACGCTTGGTAGCCGCGCTCGCGGCGCTGGATGAGGGCGACGATGCGCGTTCCCTCGAGGATCGTCTGGTAACCGTCGCGCCGCAGGCAGGTCACGTGCAGGAGGACATCCTGTATGCCGTTGTCGGGCACGATGAAGCCGAAACCCTTGGCGACGTCAAACCACTTGACGACGCCGGTGATTTCAACAAGATCGACCGCCTCTCCCGATAGCTCGTCGAGGTCGGAGTATTCGTTCGATGAAATCCTATCAGCCATTGTCGCCAGCCCCTCGAATACGCGTCACACTGTTACGGTTAACTGATTCTTGAAATCAAGATTAACATCTTGGTAACGGATAAGCGCAAGTCCTAGTTTTCGGTTATTCCCAACTGCACATTTTCCAAAGATGACTTGCCCGAAGCTGACCTCAGCTCGCCGAAAAAGACCAGCCCCAATAAAGGAGTAGATAGAATGCGTTATCTTCACACAATGGTACGCGTCAAAGACCTGGACGCCTCGCTCGCTTTTTACACCACGCTGTTCGGGCTGGAGGAGATTCGCCGCCACGAAAACGAGAAGGGTCGCTTCACCCTGGTTTTCCTGGCGGCTCGCGACGATCTCGACCGTGCACGCAGCGAAAAGGCTCCCTGCCTCGAGCTTACCTACAACTGGGACACGGAAGATTATAGCGGAGGACGCAATTTCGGCCACCTCGCGTATGAGGTCGACGATATTTACGCAACCTGCCAGAATCTGATGGACAACGGCATCACCATCAACCGGCCGCCGCGCGACGGGAACATGGCCTTCGTCCGCTCGCCCGACGGCATCTCGATCGAAATCCTGCAGAAGGGCAGCCCGCTTGTCGCCGCCGAACCCTGGGCCTCGATGGGCAATACCGGCGCCTGGTAAGGCTTTTCGCCGCAAGGCTTTTGCGAAGCTTGCGGCTTTTGCGATTTCGGATCCGGCCGGCGCCTTGACGCTTGCCGCGATCCGGCACCGAAGGCAATCTCCTGATGACTCGAAGCGGAAGATGGCGGTTTTCGCCCGTTTTCCGCATCAACTGGAGACTGTCGCTTGCGTAACATTGAGATGCGGATGCCCCTGACGGGCGCTTTGCTGATCGCCACTTCGGTGCTGGCGCTGTCCGGCTGTGCGTCAGACAAGAAGGCGCTCGACTCTGCGGCAGCGGTTCCAGCGGCGCAAGCCGCGGTACCGCAGCTTGCTCAGGCAGCGCCTGCAAAAAATGCCCCACGCTCAATGTACTCGGACCCCCGGCTCGTCAACGTCTCCGGCGCCCAAGCCGCGCCGCAGGTCGTCGCTGAGGGTCCGAATGCCGCCGTCCCGCCGGCCGATCCGGCGACGGCAGCACCTGCCAATATCGGCGGGCTCGTGCTGCAATCGACCAGGATCAACGCGCAGGCGATGAGCATCTTTTCGGATCATCAGCCGGCGCCGCAGAACAACGGCACGTCCACCGTCATTCAGCCGGAGGCCTATGCGCCGGTTCAAGGTGCAGTACCCGCAAGAAGCAGCGTCTACAGCCAGCCGCCTGCATCGGCACAACCGGCGGAGCCGGTGCTGCCCCAGCAATCCTCGCAGAATGGCAGCACCCAGCCTGCACCCGTTCAAACGGCGTCGTTGGCGACAGACGGCAGTCCGGCCCCGACGATGAACGCGCTCTACAGCGCGCCGAAGCAGAACCTGCTCGGCAGCCTTTCCGGCCTTCTGCACAAGGCTGCCCTGCCCGGCATGACGCGTATCGCGCCGAACGGGCTGCATCTCCAGAACGACAAGGTCGAGGTCAGCTGCTTCAAGCCCGAGCTGCTGAGTGTGATCAAGACGGTCGAAAGCCATTTCGGCCGGCCTGTTATCGTCACTTCAGGTTATCGCGACGAAGAGCATAACCGCCTGGTCGGCGGCGCCGACGAATCGATGCACAAGAGCTGCGAGGCGGCTGACGTCCAGATCGACGGCGTGACGAAATCGGATATCGCCGCCTATATTCGCTCGCTGCCGAACCGCGGCGGTGTCGGCACCTATTGCCACACGGATTCGGTCCATCTCGATACCGGCAAAACCCGCGACTGGAACTGGGGCTGCGGCGGCAAACGCGCGCCGCTGGCGACCGCAAGAGCGATCTGACGGCCGCGCAATTTTCGCATAACGTTACGAAAGCGCCGCCTCGTCTTGTTAAAGAAACAACTGGCAGCCTATTGATTCAGCTTTAATAATCAGCTCTTCGAACGCACTCGGATTTCCTGTCATTTTTTTGAAAGAAAACCGAATTGCCGCTTGCGGGATTCAAAACGCCTGACTATAAGGGCGCCACCACGAAGGAAGCGCCCTTCGTCTATCGGTTAGGACACCAGATTTTCATTCTGGGAAGAGGGGTTCGACTCCCCTAGGGCGTACCAATTTCTCTCCATATTGAAGCCATCGCATCCGCTTGCAGAAGTCTGCGCGCGGTCCTATTTTAACGGGGCCGGCCTGCGCCCTTCGTCTATCGGTTAGGACGACAGATTCTCATTCTGTAAAGAGGGGTTCGACTCCCCTAGGGCGTACCAACATCGGGCAAAAATGCCTGCGTTTGACCAAGCACTTGTATGTCTACCCCTGCGACTCACCGGAGAAGTTGCGGAGACCATATCTCAGGGATTGCATTTAACGGCTATCCTTGGAGCTTGATCGCGCTGTTTTGGCTGCATCGCCTCCCCCGCCACGTTTTTCCACAGGAGCAAAAAAATCGGCGAAAACGATGATTTTTTCGCGTCTTGGCGCTTGCGGCTTTTGAAGGTGCTGACTATAAGGGCGCCACCACGAAGGAAGCGCCCTTCGTCTATCGGTTAGGACACCAGATTTTCATTCTGGGAAGAGGGGTTCGACTCCCCTAGGGCGTACCAATTTCTTCCCTCCGAATTCCTCATCATCAGCTTTTTTGCGCGGCTGTTTTATTTTGCCGGCGCAGCATCGCAGACGCGCAGCTGGATGCGGCGGGCGCCTTGATAATGCTCGGCGCCCAGCGAACCCACCACGTGCAGGCTGGCGCCGCGTGAGTTGAGGAGAAGATTACCAAGTGGCGTATCGGCGGCGCGGAAGGCGATGCCGTCGAGCCGCGATCCGTCCATTGCCTCCATCGTCACCTTCACATGTTTCTCGCCGACCAGGCGCGCGTCGCTCACACGATGTGCCGGCACGGCAAAGAGCGGTTGTGCATGGCCGGAGCCATATGGGCCGGCGGCCTCCAGGCGGTCGATGAGTTCGAGCGTGGCGCCGCTGGCGCCGATCGCACCGTCGATCTTCAGCGTCTCGTTGGCGACGAGGTTCGCCACAGTCCTTGCCGACTTCTCGGTGAAGAAGGTCCTCAGCCTGCCGAGATCGGCGCGCTCGACCGTCAGCCCGGCGGCCATGGCGTGGCCTCCGCCCTTGACGAGGATCCCCTCGTCGACGGCAGCCCGCACCATCCTGCCCATGTCGAAGCCGTTGATGGAGCGGCCCGAGCCGGTGCCGCGGCCGGAAGGATCGAATGCGATTGCAAAGGCGGGGCGTTTGAACTTTTCCTTCAGCCGCGCGGCGATCAGCCCGACGATGCCGGGATGCCATTTCTCATGGGCGGTGACGATGACGGAGGCGCCCTCGCCGTCGCCATATTCGGCGAGCGCCTCGGCTTCCGCCTCCTGCAGCATGATGGTCTCCATCGCCTGGCGCTCGCGGTTGAGCTCGTCGAGGCGCTGGGCGATCACATCAGCCTCCCCGGCGTCGTCGAGCGTCAGCAGCCGGCTTCCGAGTGCCGCATCGCCGATCCGCCCGCCGGCATTGATGCGCGGGCCGATCAGGAAGCCGAAATGATAGGGTGTCACCGGGCCTGCGAGCCCGGCCTTGCGGAAGAGGGCTGCAAGCCCGGCATTGCTCTGGTGGCGGGCAGCGACCAGCCCCTTCACCACATAGGCGCGGTTGAGGCCCTTCAGCGGTACGACATCGCAGACCGTCGCCAGTGCGACGATATCCAGCCATTGCAAGAGGTCGAGCGCGAGGATGCGCTTGTTGCCGGCGGCGCGTAGCAGCCTCAGCGTCGCGACCAGCACCATGAAGACCACACCGGCGGCGCAAAGATGCCCCTGCCCCGAGAGATCGTCCTCGCGGTTCGGATTGACGAGCGCATGGCAGGGCGGCAGCTCATGTGTCACCTGGTGGTGATCGATGACGACGACATCGATGTTGCGGGCGGCGGCGGCGGCCAGCGCCTCGTGGCTGGTCGAGCCGCAATCGACAGTGACGATCAACCGGGCGCCGTTGTCGATCAACTGGTTGATCGCCGCCGGATTGGGGCCGTAACCTTCAAAGACGCGGTCGGGAATATAGATGTTCGCCTTGACGCCGAAATGGCTGAGGAAGCGAAACATTAGCGCCGAGGAGGCCGCGCCGTCGACGTCGTAGTCGCCGAAGATCGCAACGCTCTCGCCGCGCTCGATGGCGCTCAGGAGGCGGGTTGCCGCCTTTTCGCAATCGGTCAGCCTATGGGGATCGGGCATCAGGCTGCGGATCGTCGGATCGAGGAATTCGATCGCCTCGTCCACCGTCACGCCGCGCCCGGCCAGCACGCGAGCGATCAGATCCGGCAGGCCGTGGATCTGCGACATGGCGAGCGCCCGGTTCTGCCCGGCCTGGTCGAGCCGCGCGACCCAGCGATTGTCGAGCGCGGATTTCTCCACGCCGAGAAACGCGCGCTGTACCGGATCAACGAGATCTGCCATGCCACACTCCGCTGACTTCATCTGCTCTTTCTACAGAAGCAGCGGAGATAACATAGCGATGGATTTGCAGACACGGATTTTTACCAGAACACCGCCCAGACGATCACGGCGATGCCGCCCAGTTGCACCAGCATGACCGAAAACAGCGTTAGCAGAATGGCCCAGTTGCGGCCTTCTGTCTGCTCATCGTCGCCGTCAGGCTCATCAGGAGCCTCTTGACGAATTTCACGGTAGGTCGGCTTGAGCATTTCCTCAAGCATATCAGGACGGTCCGGCGGCACCTCGCCCGGGCAGCCATACCCTTTCCCGGCGTGGCTGTCCTTGCTCATGAAATTCTCCACGCAGACGACTCACCAATCTCCGGTTTAATTATATCAATATTTCGGTATTTGTTAATATAGACTTCCGTAAGGGGAGGTTGAAAAAATTACAGAAAAACCGCCCTGTCGAGACGGGGCGGTTCAACGGGTGTCCACACGATCGGGAGGGCTCAGCCGTCCTCTTTCGGCCGCTCGATTCGAATCACCTGCGGCTCGCCGAAGAGATAACCTTCCGACTTGATCGAGGCGACGGCCTTGCGCACCGACTCCTCCATCGTCGCATGGGTGACAAGAATGATCGTCTGGTGGTGCGACGGCGCCAAATGCTGCTTCGAGCGTTGGACGATCGATTCCAGCGAGATGTTGTTTTCGGCCATTCGGGTTGCGACGCTGGCAAAGACGCCGGTGCGGTCGAGCACGGTCAGGCGGATGAAATACCCGCCCTCGTGGCTCTGCATCTGCGCCTTGCGGTAGGGTTCCAGCGCCTTTGCGGGATGGCCGAGCACCGGCACGCGCTGGGCGCCCGGCTGGCTTTTGGCGATATCGGCAATGTCACCGAGCACAGACGAGGCTGTGGCATTGCCGCCGGCGCCGGGGCCGACCATCAGCAGTTCGCCGAGCACGTCGGATTCGATCGCCACCGCATTGGTGACGCCGTCGACCTGGGCAATGACCGAATCGACCGGCACCATGGTCGGGTGAACGCGTTGCTCGATGCCGGTATCGGTGCGCTGGGCAACGCCCAGCAGCTTGATGCGATAACCGAGCTCGGCGGCAGCGTGGATATCCTCGATCGAGATGTTGGTGATGCCTTCGAGATAGATGTCATCGGCGGCGATGCGATTGCCGAAGGCAAGCGTCGTCAGGATGGACAGCTTGTGGGCGGTGTCGTTGCCCTCGATGTCGAAGGCCGGATCGGCCTCGGCATAACCGAGGCGCTGCGCTTCCTTCAGGCACTCGGCGAAGGAAAGCCCCTCCTTCTCCATCTTGGTCAGGATGTAATTGCAGGTGCCGTTCATGATGCCATAGATGCGCGAGACGGAATTCCCGGTCAGCGATTCACGCAGCGCCTTGATGACGGGGATGCCGCCGGCGACTGCCGCCTCGAAATTCAGCAACGCGCCCTTCTCCTCGGCGATCGTTGCGAGCTCGACGCCGTGATAGGCAAGCAGCGCCTTATTGGCTGTCACCACATGGAGACCACGCTGGAGTGCGGCGCGCACGGAAACGTTGGCAGCCCCTTCGGCGCCGCCCATCAGCTCGACGAAGACGTCGATATCGCCCTTTTCAGCAAGCTCTTCCGGCCGGTCGAACCAGGTGACAGTGGCAAGATCGATGCCGCGGTCCCTCGCCCTGTCACGCGCGGAAACCGCGGTAATGGTGATCGGACGCCCGCAGGTGACGGCAAGCTCGTTGCTCTTCTGCTGGATGATGCGGACTAGCGAGGCGCCGACGGTGCCCAAGCCCGCAATGCCGATTTTGAGGGCATCTGCCATAGATTTATCCTGAAATATCTGTGTGGCGGCAGCCGCGGGACGCGGCTGCCTTAGAGTTGGATTAGCGGTGCGCGTTCAGCGAAATGACGTTGTGCATCGTTTCGTCTGCCGTCGACATGAACTTCTTGATGTTGCGCGCAGCCTGGCGGATGCGGTGTTCATTCTCGACAAGCGCCAGACGAACGTAGTCGTCGCCCTGTTCGCCGAAGCCGATGCCCGGGGCAACGGCGACGTCAGCCTTCTCGACCAGCAGTTTGGAAAACTCGAGCGAACCGAGATGACGGAACTTTTCCGGGATCTTCGCCCAGGCGAACATGGTGGCAGCCGGCGGCGGTACGTCGAAGCCGGCCTTGCCGAAGCTTTCGACCATGACGTCGCGGCGACGTTTATAGACATTGCGAACCTCAGCAATGTCGGAGCCGTCGCCGTTCAGCGCATGCGTCGCCGCCACCTGGATCGGCGTGAAGGCGCCGTAATCGAGATAGGACTTGACGCGGGTGAGCGCCGCGATCAGCCGCTCGTTGCCGACGGCAAAGCCCATGCGCCAGCCGGGCATGGAGAAGGTCTTCGACATCGAGGTAAACTCGACCGTCATATCCATTGCACCCGGCACTTCGAGAACCGACGGCGGTGGGGCGCCGTCGAAATAGATTTCCGAATATGCAAGGTCGGAGAGCACGATGATGTCGTGCTTCTTGGCGAAGGCAATGACGTCCTTGTAGAAATCGAGCGTCGCGACAAGGGCCGTCGGGTTCGAGGGGTAGTTGAGGATCAGCGCCAAGGGCTTCGGGATCGAATGCCGGACCGCGCGCTCAAGCGGCGGGAAAAAGCTTTCGTCCGGCTCCACCGACATGGAGCGGATGACGCCGCCCGCCATCAGGAAGCCGAAGGCATGGATCGGATAGGTCGGGTTCGGGCAGAGGATGACGTCGCCCGGCGCGGTGATCGCCTGCGCCATGTTGGCAAAGCCTTCCTTGGAGCCCAAGGTAGCGACCACTTGCGTATCCGGGTTGAGCTTGACGCCGAAACGGCGGGCATAATAAGCGGCCTGAGCGCGGCGCAGCCCCGGAATGCCCTTGGAAGACGAATAACGGTGCGTGCGCGGATCCTGCACGACTTCGCACAGCTTGTCGACGATCGACTGAGGAGTGGGAAGGTCGGGGTTTCCCATGCCGAGATCGATGATATCGGCACCGCCCGCTCGCGCGCTTGCCTTCAAACGGTTGACCTGTTCGAAAACATAAGGCGGCAAACGCCGGACTTTGTGAAACTCTTCCATTTCATTCCCCATGGAAAGGCGGCTTTCGGGCCGCAGTCGAAGTTCGTTCCGTCTCCCGGCGGCTGCGACACGAACTTCAGAATCGCAGCGCCGTATTCATCAGACCCAAAACACGCGGCAAATCTTTGACGGAAAGGCCGCGTAACGCGCATTATCGGGAAAATCTTGTCTTCCGATCCATCCGGAAGGCTTTGCGTCCAAATTGCCTGAAAGGCAAGGTCTATTTGGAGATTTCGGAGAGCGTCTCCGGGCCGTGTTCGGCGGCGAGACGGCGCATTTCCGCGGCCTTGGCCTGATATTCGGCCTCCGAAATCGTGCCGGCCTTGCGCCGGGCGGCGAGTGCGGTCAACTGATGCTGCAGTTCGGCCGCCTGCTCGTCACTCATCTGGACGTTGGCGGCCGTCAGCGGCGCGCCGAAATTCGGATAGCCGTCCGGCGACTTTGCCAGGCCGCCTTCGACCGCATCGCCCTTGGTGGCCGGCATGACGACGGCGGTTGGCGCCGCTCGCTTGGCGGCGGCTGCGGCCTTCTGCTCAGCCGTCAGATTGCATCCGGCAAGAGCCATCGCCGCCGCGGCGCAGATCAATGCGGTGCGGTTGAAGGTTGCGATGCGCCGAATGCCGTTCTTCGTCATGCCTCAAAATCCAGTTCTGACTGCGTCGACTGTTAAATTTGTCGCAGCCACAAAGCAATAGCATGAGCCGGCGCGGGTGGAACTTGTTTTCTCGTTCAATCACGATGTACAACGATTGGATAAAAACAGTGCTGCCGCCGGAGGAAATGGTGACCGACAGCAAGCGGGAGAATAACGGCCAGAAGAATGGCGGCAAAGCCGGTTTCGATGCGACCGATCTCGATCCCTATCTGTTGAAGGATCCCGAGACCATGGCGATGAATTTCGCCCGGGCGCTCGAAAATCTCGGACAGGCCGCCTCGGCCTGGCTTGCGCCGCGCGAACGCGGCGAGATCAGCCAAACCGCCGTCGATCCGATGACCGACATGGTCAAGACGCTTTCCAAGGTCACCGAATACTGGATTGCCGATCCCCGCCGCACCTTCGAGGCGCAGACGCAGCTGATGTCCTCGTTCTTCGGCATCTGGATGCGCTCGATGCAGCGGATGCAAGCTACGCACATGCAGGGCGAGCCTCTGCATGCCGAGCCGGACACCCGCAAGGACAAGCGCTTCTCCGACGAAGACTGGCAGAAGAACCCGTTTTTCGATTTTCTGCGCCAGGTCTATTTCGTTACGACCGACTGGGCGGAAAAGCTGGTGTCGGAGACCGACGGACTCGACGAGCACACCAAGCACAAGGCCGGCTTCTACGTGAAGCAGATCACGGCAGCACTTTCGCCCAGCAACTTCATCGCCACCAATCCCCAGCTCTACCGCGAGACGATCGCAACCAGCGGCGAAAACCTGGTGCGGGGGATGAAGATGCTTGCCGAGGACATCGCTGCCGGAAACGGCGATCTTCGCCTTCGCCAGACCGACATGACGAAATTCGTCGTCGGCCGCGACATGGCGCTGACACCGGGCAAGGTGATCGCCCAAAACGACATCTGCCAGATCATCCAGTACGAGGCTTCGACCGAAACGGTGCTGAAGCGGCCGCTGCTGATCTGCCCGCCCTGGATCAACAAGTTTTATATTCTCGATCTCAACCCGCAGAAATCCTTCATCAAATGGTGTGTCGACCAGGGTCAGACCGCCTTCGTCATTTCCTGGGTCAACCCGGATGCGCGCCACGCCGATAAGGACTGGACGTCCTATGCCCGCGAGGGCATCGATTTCGCGCTCGAGACGATCGAGAAGGCGACCGGCGAAAAGGACGTCAACGCCGTCGGCTACTGCGTCGGCGGCACGCTGCTAGCGGCAACGCTGGCGCTGCATGCCAAGGAGAAGAACAAGCGCATCAAGACTGCGACGCTCTTTACCACCCAGGTCGATTTCACCCATGCCGGCGATCTCAAGGTCTTCGTCGACGAGGAGCAGCTGACAGCGCTTGAGGAGCATATGCAGGCGGCCGGCTATCTCGACGGCTCGAAGATGTCGATGGCCTTCAACATGCTGCGGGCTTCCGAGCTGATCTGGCCTTATTTCGTCAACAACTACCTCAAGGGCCAGGATCCCCTGCCCTTCGACCTGTTGTTCTGGAACGCCGATTCGACCCGCATGGCGGCGGCAAACCATGCCTTCTACCTGCGCAATTGCTATTTGAGGAATGCGCTGACGCAGAACGAGATGGTCCTCGACGGCAAGCCGGTGTCGCTGAAGGACGTCAAGATCCCGATCTATAATCTCGCCACCCGCGAGGATCACATAGCGCCTGCGAAGTCCGTCTTTCTCGGCAGCCAGTTTTTCGGCGGCAAGGTGGAATTCGTCGTCACCGGCTCGGGACATATCTCCGGCGTCGTCAACCCGCCCGACAAGAAGAAATATCAATTCTGGACGGGCGGCCCCGCCAAGGGCGAGTACGAGACCTGGCTCGAGCGGGCAACCGAGACACCTGGATCGTGGTGGCCGCACTGGCAGACCTGGATCGAGACCCATGACAGCAGGCGCGTGCCAGCGCGCAAACCGGGCGGCGATGCGCTGAATGCGATCGAAGAAGCCCCGGGAAGTTATGTGATGGAACGCGCCTGAGAAGGCCCAGCGCATCTCTTTTTGAGACGTCGCGAGAAACAGCGGCGCGGCGTAAATAAATTAGAAACCATAATTCGTCATCCTTGCGAGACAGTCGGAAGTCGCGAGTGGTCTAAATTCGGCCCACTTGCGCCTATACCGGCCCCGGCGAAGTGTAGTCAGTCAGTGCCGCCGGCCTGCGTAGCGAGTTTGAAAGACGAGTGTAGTATGGCGTTTGCGGTCGGGACGTTCGATGACGTCACCCCTCTTGGCGGATCTGCCTTTCGTTTGCGCGGATCTCGCGGCTTTCTTTACGGCGTCGTCGGCGCCGGATTTCTGACCTCCACATGGTTGATCGCGACCTTGGCGACAATGCACTCGGTGGCCGTGCCCGTTTCTCCGCCCGACAGATTCACGCAGGTGGCATCGGCGCCGAAGGCCAAACCGGCGACGCCCCACGAGCGGCTGATCCATGTCGGCAAGGCTGACCGGCTGGCCGCTTTCGATGCGAAGCCGAAGATCCCGCTGACGGCGAGCCTCATTCAATCCCACGCCGAAAAGACTGCCGCCGCCGTAACGGCACTGGCGGCACTTACAAAACACAATCGGCTTGTCATGGCTGCCGAGCAGCCAGTCGTGGCGGCAATTTCGGACAGCGCCAAGTTCCGCAAGGATGATGTGATCACGCAGGCGCCGGTCGATGTCGCCTCGGCAGCGACGGAAGAACACGACGGCGACCGGGTCATCATTCCCTCGAAGGAGGCCGTTGCTGCTGCCGAACTCCCGGCCCTTCTGGCACTTGCCGATGCCGGATCCCGGCAGATCGCACCGGCTCCGGTCGAACCATCAGCATCTCCGGTCCGCACCGCCGCAATTCCCGCCTCGGAACCCGCACCGGTGGCCGTTGCCGCCGCCGACGACGCGCCGCCTTTCGATCTGGTGCTGACGCCCGACGAAGACTCCGTGCCGCTGCCGATGGCGCGTCCCGACGGCCTTATCGGCAAGCCGGCGCCGGTCGCCAAGGGTTCGCAGCGCGCCGGCGAACCTGCACTTGCCTACGCCCAGCCAAACTCGCCGATCGAGGACGACAAGGACGATGCAGTGCCACGCTACGACAAGCCGGTCTTCTCGCCGAAGCTGCGCGCCGGTGTGGCGATCTACGACATCGAGAACAGCACCGTCTATCTGCCGAACGGCGAGAGGCTGGAAGCCCATTCCGGTCTCGGCAAGATGCGCGACAACCCGCGTTTCGTGAATAAGAAGATGCACGGGCCGACGCCGCCGCACACCTATGCCCTCACCATGCGCGAGAGCCTTTTCCATGGTGTCGAGGCGCTGCGGCTGACCCCGCTCGAAGGCGCGGACGCCATCTATGACCGTGTCGGCCTGTTGGCCCACACCTACATGCTCGGCAAAAACGGTGATTCCAACGGCTGCGTCTCCTTCAAGGACTACCGCCGTTTCCTCGCCGCCTACAAGCGCGGTGACATCAAGCAGCTCGTGGTGGTGCCACGGCTGAACAACAAGCCCGCTTCGACGCTCGCCTCGCTGTTTTCATCGCGCAGCTAAGCAATAGGAGAGCGCGCAGCCGCTGGCGTGCCCGCGGGCGCTATTTCAACCAGGTTGCGATTCGCTCCACCGCCTCGGCGATCTCGGCTTCCGAGCCCGCATAAGACAGACGCAGGGTTCGATGTCCTTCCAGCGGATCGAAGTCGAGGCCGGGTGTTGCGGCGACGTCGATTTCCGCGAGCATGCGCTTGGCAAAACCCATGCTGTCATTGGTGAAGCGGGTGACGTCGAGATAGGCGTAGAAGGCGCCGTCCATCGGTGACGCGATCGCAAGGCCGATCTCCGGCAGGCGGCGCATCAGCAAGTCGCGGTTGGCGGCATAGCTCGCCTTATAAAGATCGAGTTCGTCGCCGGCACCGAGCGCGGCCGTGGCGGCGATCTGGGAAAGTTCGGGCGGAGAGATATAAAGGCTTTGCGCCACCCGCTCGATCGGCCGCACCAGGCGCTCCGGCAGCACCATCCAGCCGATTCGCCAGCCGGTCATGCAGTAATATTTGGAGAAGGAGTTGATGACGATCGCCTCGTCGGTCAGCTCCAGCGCGCTGGCCTCCTCGCCGGCGAAGGTCAGCCCGTGATAGATTTCATCGGAGATGAAGGCGATGGAATGGGCCGCGCAGTAGTCCGCGAGCGCTTTCAGCCCATCGCGAGCGGTCACCGTGCCGGTCGGGTTGGCGGGGCTTGCGAGCAGCACGCCTTTCAGCGTCACGCCGCTTTCCTTCTGCGCCGCCTCGAGGCTCTCAGGCGTCAGGGTGAAGTGGGTCTCGGCCGTTACCGGCACTTCGACAACCTTCAAGCCAAGCGCGCCGAGGATATTGCGATATGCGGGATAACCAGGCCTTGCGATCGCCACAGCATCGCCGGCATCGAAGAGCGACAGGAAGGCGAGGTTGAAGCCGGCCGAGGAACCGGTGGTGATGGCGATCCGCTTGGGATCGATCTCCAGGCCGTGGCGATCCTTATAGTGCCGGGCAAGTGCCGATTTCAGCAGCGCCGTTCCCAGCGCATCGGTATAACCGATCCGGCCTTCGGCAAGAGCTGCGCGCGCTGCTTCAAGGGCAGCCTGAGGGGCGGGATGCGAGGGCTGACCGACCGCCATCGAGATAACGGGCTGGCCGGCCGCCCGCCTTTTCGTCGCCTCCGCCAGGACGTCCATGGCATGAAATGGCTCGACTTCGCTGCGTTTCGATATGGAAAACAAGATCGCTTCTCGCTCGGCTACTTCACTGACGGCCTGACAATTGCCGCATTAATCGGCTCATCACAATCCCGCGAGGGTCACGCTGGGATGAAAATTCCTGTTTGAGCAGAACACAACGCACCGTACCTTGACGCGACGCACTCAAGTCCATAACCCGGCGACGGTCTTTTCGACAGAGAGACGACCACATCGCCGTTGACGAGGATATCATGGCCTTTCTTCCGAAAACCTTCACCGCACTGGCACTTGCCGCATCGATCGCCCTTCCGTTTCCGGCGGCAGCGCTCGACGACCAGCAGAAGAAGGAGTTCGGCGAATTCATCAAGCAATACCTGATCGAGAATCCCGAGATCATGCTCGATGTTCAGGATGCGCTGCAGAAGAAGCAGGAAGCCCAGCGGCTGGTGAAGGCCAATATGGCGATCGACGAGAACACGGCCGCGATCTTCGATTCGAAGAACGACGTCACCCTCGGCAATCCCAAGGGCGATGTCACCGTCGTCGAATTCTTCGATTACAATTGCAGCTACTGCCGTCACGCGCTTCCCGACATGCAGGCGATGCTCAAGAAGGACAAGAACGTTCGTTTCGTGCTCAAGGAGTTTCCGATCCTCGGGCCGGATTCGGTCGCAGCCCACAAGGTGGCCGACGCCTTCCGCAAGCTGGCGCCGGAGAAATATGCCGATTTCCATGTCGCGCTTCTCGGCGCCGAAGGCCGCGCCTCCGACGAAACGGCGATCGCGGTTGCAGCTTCGCTCGGCGTCAGCGAGAACAAGATTCGCGCCGAGATGGCAAAGAGCCCGAATGATGGTGTCGTCCAGGCGACCTACCAGCTCGCCTCCAGTCTCGGCATCAGCGGCACGCCGTCCTATGTGATCGGCAACGAACTGGTGCCGGGCGCCGTCGGGCTCGACGATCTCGAAGCCAAGGTCAAGAATATGCGCAGCTGCGGCAAGACCGCCTGCTGAGCAAGTGAGCCGCCAGCCGGCCGCCCATCAAATCGCCAAAATCGAAGCGTTTCAACCATGTGGACAAATGTGGCGTGATTCCGCTGGCCAATCCATAAGGGCTTTCATTCAGCCTTCACGGAGTCTATAGGTTGCCGTCGTACATTTTACGGAACATTCGATGACGCAAACGATTTTCGTCCTGAACGGCCCCAACCTGAACATGCTGGGCAAACGAGAGCCCGGCATTTATGGTGGCAAGACGCTGAAGGACATCGAAGCGGACTGCAAGGCCGCCGGCCGCGAACTCGGCTTCGACATCGATTTCCGTCAGAGCAATCACGAAGGTACGCTTGTGGACTGGTTCCATGAGGCCGACGAAAAGGCCGTCGGCGTTGCCATCAACGCAGGCGCCTATACGCATACTTCGGTCGCGCTGCATGATGCGATCCGCGCTATTTCCATTCCCGTCATTGAACTCCACATATCCAACGTTCATGCGCGGGAAGAATTCCGCCATAAGTCGATGATTGCGCCGGCATGCAAGGGCGTGATTTGCGGCTTCGGGCCTCATAGCTACATCCTGGCGCTTCATGCGCTGAAGAACATCACGGCATAAGAATAAGACAGGGCAACACCATGGCTGAAAAGAAATCGGGTATCGATCAGGCACTGATCCGCGATCTCGCCAATATCCTCAACGAGACGGATCTGACGGAGATCGAGGTCGAGCAGGACGACCTGCGCATTCGCGTTTCGCGTGCAGGCACGCCGCAATATGTCCAGGCGCCGATCGCAGCGCCTGCCTATGCCGCAGCCGCCGCTCCGGCAGCAGCAACTGCGCCGGCCGCCGCTCCCGCCCGCAATCCCGCCAATGTCGTCAGTGCGCCGATGGTCGGCACCGTCTACATGGCGCCGGCTCCCGGCGCGCGTGCCTTCATCGAAGTCGGCGCGACAGTCAAGGAAGGCCAGACGCTGATCATCATCGAAGCGATGAAAACGATGAACCAGATCCCCTCGCCGAAGTCGGGCAAGGTGACCGAGATCCTCGTCGATGACGGACATCCCGTCGAATACGGCCAAGCCCTCGTCGTCATCGAATAGGCCCATGCCCATGATTTCGAAAATCCTCATCGCCAATCGCGGGGAAATCGCCCTTCGCGTGCTTCGGGCCTGCAAGGAGCTCGGCATCGCCTGCGTCGTGGTTCATTCCACCGCCGACGCCGATGCCATGCATGTGCGGCTTGCCGACGAAAGTGTCTGCATCGGCCCGCCCTCCTCGCGCGAGAGCTATCTCAATATCCACCAGATCGTCGCCGCCTGCGAGATCACCGGCGCCGACGCCGTGCATCCGGGCTACGGCTTTCTGTCGGAGAATGCCAAGTTCGCCGATATTCTCGAAGCCCACGGCATCACCTTCATCGGGCCGACGGCGGATCATATCCGCATCATGGGCGACAAGATCACCGCCAAGACGACGGCGCTGGAACTCGGCATTCCCGTCGTTCCGGGCTCGGACGGCGAAGTGAAGACCGAAGAGGATGCGCTGAAGACGGCTGCTGAAATCGGCTATCCCGTGCTGATCAAGGCAACGGCCGGCGGCGGCGGACGCGGCATGAAGGTCGCCAAGAGCGAGGCCGACGTGATCGAGGCCTGGTCGACGGCGCGCACCGAAGCGGCGGCCGCCTTCGGCAACGATGCCGTCTATATGGAAAAATATCTCGGCAAGCCGCGGCACATCGAAATCCAGGTGTTCGGCGACGGCGAAGGCAATGCCATTCATCTTGGCGAGCGCGACTGCTCGCTGCAGCGGCGACACCAGAAGGTCTGGGAAGAGGCGAATTCGCCGGCGCTCAACGTCGAGCAGCGGATGAAGATCGGCCAGGTCTGCGCCGACGCCATGAAGAAGCTGAAATATCGCGGCGCCGGCACGATCGAATTCCTCTACGAGAATGGCGAGTTCTATTTCATCGAAATGAACACCCGCCTGCAGGTGGAGCATCCGATCACGGAAGCGATCACTGGCATCGACCTCGTGCACGAGCAGATCCGCGTCGCCTCCGGCGGCGGTCTTTCGGTGACCCAGGATGAAGTGCATTTTTCCGGTCATGCCATCGAATGCCGCATCAATGCCGAGCACCCGCGCACCTTCGTGCCCTCGCCCGGCACGATCACGCATTTTCACGCTCCGGGTGGTCTCGGCGTACGCATCGATTCCGGTGCCTATCAGGGCTACAAGATCCCGCCTTATTACGACAGCCTCATCGGCAAGCTGATCGTGCACGGCCGCACGCGCGTCGAATGCATGATGCGGCTGCGCCGAGCACTCGACGAATTCGTCGTCGACGGCATCAATACGACGCTGCCGCTGTTCCAGGATCTCGTCTCCAACCAGGATATCGCCAACGGCGACTACGACATCCACTGGCTGGAAGACTACCTCGCCAACACACCGGCGGCATAGGGCGGGAATGGCAGGATCGCGCAGGAAGTCACCAGGCATCACTCCTGAAATCCTCCTGCGCGCCTATTCCATCGGCCTCTTCCCGATGGCCGAATCCGCCGACGACCCGGAAATTTTCTGGGTCGAGCCGGAATTGCGCGGCGTGCTGCCGTTCGACGATTTCCACGTGTCGAAGAGCCTTGCCAAGACGGTGCGCCGAAAACCCTTCGAGATCCGTTTCGATTACGCTTTCGATCAGGTGATCGCGGCTTGCGCGGAAGAGACCTCCGGGCGCCCGAGCACCTGGATCAACAGAACGATCAGATCCCTTTACTCGACGCTGTTCGACATGGGCCATGCCCATACCGTCGAAGCCTGGGACGGTGATGATCTGGTCGGCGGTCTCTATGGCGTCTCGCTGGGCTCGGCCTTCTTCGGCGAAAGCATGTTTTCGCGGCGAACGGATGCCTCGAAAATCTGCCTCGTGCATCTGGTCGAGCGGCTGCGGGAAAAAGGTTTCACCCTGCTCGATACACAGTTCACCACCGAACACCTGAAGACGTTCGGAGCGATAGACGTTCCGAAGGCCGATTATGCCAATATGCTTGCCACGGCGATGGAGTCGCCACACATTAAGTTTTAAGCTCCGAAAGATCAGGCGCCGGCGGTTAGCCGGATGCCGCGGCGCCCGGCAGTCGAGTTTATTTGCTCGGAGTCCCGGCGCTCAACAGCGCCCGGACCAATGCCGCCTGGCTGCGGACGCCTGTTTTGTCGAAGATGCGCTGCAACTGGGTGCGCAACGTGTTGACACTGACCCCAAGCTGATCGGAGGCGGCGGCGAGGTCGTGGCCATCGACGATCAGGCGAGCAAGCCGGGTCTGCGCCGGCGAGAGGCCGAAGACCTCCCGCGCGCTCGCAATCCGACGCACCACCGTCTCGGCGTCGTCGAAGGAAACCAGCGCCTTGCCGTCCTCGAGCAGGACCCAGCAGTAGAGCGGAATCCCCGCCGCGTCCTCGCCGAGCGCCACCGACCAGGCCTGCTTCGGCGCGATGTTCAAAGGTCTCTGGCTCTGCAACTCATGGAATGCCAGGCGCACCGCCTCGCGCAGCGCGACGTCGCGATCACGCCGCCGGGCGCGCAAGCGGCCGGCAGCGGCGACGAGCCCCGGATGGCCGCGAATCCGTTCCCGCGCCAGCCGGTTCGTCCAGAGGATTTTTGCATCCGCGTCGACCTCGATCAGCGAGCATCTCGCCTCCTCGACGCTGCTCTCCATCATTACCATGCAGCCGATCTTCCAGGCGCCGCCGATCCGGTGAAGTATCCGCAGTTGGCGCTTGCGATCCTCGCCGGTGTCGCTGCCGATCTGATCGAAGGTCACCCAGGCCATGTTGGCGTCAACGACGATGTTGACTTTTTCCCAGCGGACGCGCCCCTCGAAGGCGTGTTTCTCCGGGAATCGCTCCACGATCTTCTTGATCCGCGCCGCGATCGGGTCCCAACCTTCGTCCACCCGGACGCCCAGCGAGGCGAAGGCTTCCATCCGCCGGGTCTGCGGCGACTGCATCCAATGGCTCGCCAGCGCCTCGAAGTCCCGCTGCAGCCAGGCCTCGGTTTCGGCGCGGATCACCGCCATGATCGACGCCCGGTCAGCCTCGCTGTCGTCCATCTCCCGTTCCCCAGTGACAAGGGATCGCAGCATAGCATGATCGGTCTGTCTGACCATGACGACGCCTCATGCCTTGATGACGCCAACCAGAAACAGCGTCACGCCGGCGGTCGTTGCGATCAGGCCGAGTAACCGAAGCCCCAAGGGCGGCGGCAGGGTGATCTGATTTCGGTAGTATCGGCCCTCGGCCGCGGCGTCCATCTGTGTGGGGCGGCGGTGGTTCGGCATGTGAGCAGCGACGAGACTCTGAAGATCCATTTGATGCCTCCTGGTTCGGGGCTTCATCTGAAACATTCTCGCACGCATCCGAGCCGTACCCTGTCATGCAGGCGGACGACATCGGGCTCAGAAGATCACGCTTGCCGCTGGGCCTCCCTTTGCACGAAGTAAGGAAATCGAAGACGTCATTGCGATCGTCACGAAGCACCTGCAGTTCGACGAAGGGAAGGTCTGGCGCGTTGGCGGGACGCTTTTTAGCGGGCTGTCGCCTTGGTGCCGTCAGGAGCCGGGACGTCCGAGTTTGCCTTGCAGTCCTTCAGCCAGACGTCGTAGATCGGGTGTTCGACGGCGTTAAGGCCCGGGCTGGCGGCGAACATCCAGCCGGTGAAGATGCGGCGGATCTTGCGGTCGAGGGTGATCTCGTCGACCTCGACGAAACCGTCGATCTTCTGTGCTTCGGCCTGGTCGCGCGAATAACAGGCCTTCGGCGTCACCTGCAGCGCGCCGAACTGAACCGTCTCGTTGACATAGACGTCGAAGGTGGTGATACGGCCGGTGATCTTGTCGAGGCCGGAGAAGACGGCTACCGGATTTTCGATGCGTGCGGCATTCGCCGCAACTGGCGGAAGCAAGGCCGAGAGCGCCAGCAGCGATCCGGCGGCACGCAGCACCCTGTTCCGCGTGAAGAGCTTCATGTGTACCCGTCTCCAGACATTCTTCGTTCGCAGCCGCGGTCAAGCGCGGCCAACCTGCGGGTAAAGGTCAATTGTGGCCAAAAGCCGGGTTTGGGATTGCCCGGTCGAGCCGTCTCAGTTGCCCGGCGTCCAGGCGTCGTAATCGCCGGTGACGCGGGGACGCTCACCCGGAACGGCGATTGAGCCTGGCGGACGGTAAGCCTGCGCAGAACCGGTGAAATTGGGGCGATGCGCCTTCTGCCATTCCTTGGCGACGTAGGTCTCCTTGGACGGCGGAACATCGGTGCGATGATGCATCCAGCCATGCCAGCCCGGTGGAATGGCGGAGGCATCGGCATAACCCTTGTAGATTACCCAACGCTTCGGCAGGCCGTAGGAAGACATGCCGCCTTCGTAATAGACGTTGCCGAATTCATCCTCGCCGACGCGCTTGCCGAAACGCCAGGTCGCAAAACGCGTGCCCATCGTCTGACCGTTCCACCAGGTAAAGGTCTGAACCAGAAGATTCCACATGTCTTTTCCTTGTGCCCGTCAGATGCGAGCCAAACCAGAATTCGTTTTCTCGCTTATGCCGTCGCCAAGCCGAATTGTCCAGCGATTCCACGACAAGCACCGGTCATTTCAAAGCCATCTTGAAGCCGAGATGCGAGGGCTTGAAACCCAGTCTTTCATAGAAACGATGGGCATCCTTGCGGATCGCATTCGAGGTCAACTGCACCAATCGCACGCCGCGGCCTTTTGCCTCGGCAATGGCGAATTCGATCATCCGTGCGCCGATCCCCTGCCCGCGCATATCGGCCCGGGCCTGCACCGCCTCGATGATCATCGCCGAGGAACCGCGGCCGGTCAGCGAGGTCGTCACCATCATCTGGAAGGTGCCCACGACCTCACCGCCGCACTCCGCGACATAAAGCGCCTGGTCGGGCGAAGCCTCGATGGCTGCGAAGGCCCTGAGATAATCGGCAAAGGCGTCGGGATCGATCGTATCGCCATGACCACCGAGCGCATCGGCTGCGAATAGAGCCACCAGAGCCGGCAGATCCTGCGGCCGCGCTTGGCGAACGACAATGTCGGACAACGCGGACGCCATGGACTCAATTCCCTTCGAGCGGTTTTTCGAAAATCAGCGTGGGAATGCCGGATTGCCCGGCCCCGCCATTCTCGTTGCGTCCAACCTCGGTGAAGCCGTGCGCGTGATAGAAGGCGATCGCTGCCACGTTCTGCGGCTCGACTTCGAGACGCATGATTTCCGCATCCGGGAAGCAGCTTTCGAGTTCGGCGAAGAGATCGCGGCCGATGCCCTGGCGTTGCAGCGCCGGCCTGACATAGAGAAGATGCAGCATGACTGTCTTCGCCAGCTCAGGCGACATCGCCGCATACCCCATGCCGCCGATAGTGCGGCCATCGTCGGCAACGAGGAATTCAGCGTCCTTTCGCACCAGGCGCGTCTTCAGTGCGGCGAGAGAAAAGAGCTGGGTGGTGAGCTCATCCACCCTGGCCCTGCCATGCAGACCGTCATAGGTGGCGTGAAAGCTCTCTACCAGCAGGACGCGGACCTTTTCCAAGTCACGCTCGCCGGCCGTGCGGACGAAATACACCGCTTATTCCTCGATGCCGAGCTTCGCCTTGACGAGCGCCTGGACGGCCTGCGGATTGGCCTTGCCACCGGTCGCCTTCATCACCTGGCCGACGAACCATGCGGCCAGGGTCGGCTTCGCCTTGACCTTTTCCACCTGATCGGGATTGGCGGCAATGATCTCGTCCACGGCCTTTTCGATCGCGCCTGTATCCGTCACCTGCTTCATGCCGCGCGCTTCGACGATCTCGGCGGGATCGCCGCCCTCGCTCAGCACGATTTCGAAGAGGTCCTTGGCGATCTTGCCGGAAATGGTTCCAGCCTTGATGAGATCGATGATGGCGCCGAGCTGGACCGGCGAAACCGGTGTCTGCTCGATATCCTTGCCGGTGCGGTTCAGCGCGCCGAGCAGGTCGTTGATCACCCAGTTTGCCGCCATCTTGCCGTCACGGCCTGCAGCCACCGCCTCGAAATAATCGGCGATCGCCTTTTCGGAGACGAGCACCGAGGCGTCATAGATCGACAGACCGAGTTCGCGCACGAAGCGCTCCTTCTTGTCGTCAGGCAATTCCGGCAGATCGGCTGCGAGCGCGGTGACGAAGGCATCGTCGAATTCGAGCGGTAGCAGGTCCGGATCGGGGAAATAGCGATAGTCGTGCGCATCCTCCTTGGAGCGCATGGAGCGCGTCTCGCCCTTGTTTGGGTCGAAGAGCCGCGTCTCCTGATCGATCTTGCCGCCATCCTCCAGAATACCGATCTGACGGCGGGCTTCGTATTCGATCGCCTGGCCAATGAAACGGATGGAGTTGACGTTCTTGATTTCGCAGCGCGTGCCGAAATCTTCGCCCGGACGGCGGACGGAGACGTTGACGTCGGCACGCATCGAACCTTCGTCCATGTTGCCGTCGCAAGTGCCGAGATAACGCACGATCGAGCGCAGCTTGGTCATATAGGCCTTGGCCTCGTCGGACGAGCGCATGTCGGGCTTGGAGACGATCTCCATCAGCGCGACGCCGGAGCGGTTCAGATCGACATAGGACATGGTCGCGTGCTGGTCGTGCATCGACTTGCCGGCATCCTGCTCCAGATGCAGGCGCTCGATGCCGATCTCGATATCCTCGAACTGGCCCTGGCGGTCCGGCCCGAGCGAAATGACGATCTTGCCCTCGCCGACGATCGGATCCTTGAACTGCGAGATCTGATAGCCCTGCGGCAGGTCGGGATAGAAATAGTTCTTGCGGTCGAAGAGCGAGCGCTTGTTGATCTGGGCTTTGAGGCCGAGACCGGTGCGCACGGCCTGCCTGACGCATTCCTCGTTGATGACCGGCAGCATGCCGGGCATGGCGGCATCGACCAGCGAGACATTCGAATTCTGCGGCTTGCCGAATTCCGTCGAGGCGCCGGAGAAGAGCTTCGAATTGGAGAGCACCTGGGCATGGACTTCCAAGCCGACGATGACTTCCCAGTCGCCGGTGGCGCCGGGGATGAAGCGTTTCGGATCAGGCGTGCGGACGTCGACAAGGGTCATCTGATACTCTTTGCAGGCTGTTCTTTTCCATTCGTGAGGTAAAGGAAATGGCGTGCCGGTGCAAGGCTTTCGCGGAATCGCATGGCAGTTGCCGCCGGCCGCTTCTGCCCGCAGAGAAAGGCCGCTTTGCACCAGGAGCGGCCATGCATTTCATGGACACGAACCGATGGACAAGAGTTTCGACCGCCCCGATTGTCGATACCATAGTGATCTCTATCTTCAGTAAAAATACCTTGGACCGAAAGCTCCCATGGGAAGACTGAAGGAAATCGTGGTTGATTGCGACGTCCCCTCACGGGTTGCTCGTTTCTGGGCGGCTGCGCTCGATGGTTATGAAGTGATGCCTTATGACGATGATGAGTTGGCCCGCCTCGCCGCGATAGGACTGACGCCCGACACGGACCCGACCGTGATGGTCGATGGTCCCGGAACACGCCTTTGCTTCCACCTTCGCCAAGGAGAACGTCCAGCCCGCAACCGTGTTCATCTCGATATCGCCGCTGACGATCGGGAGAAAGAAGTGAAACGGCTCTTATCCCTCGGCGCGACATTGGTGCGCGAGACGGATGCTTACTGCGTATTGAATGATCCCGAAGGCAATAATTTTTGCGTCACGTCCGATTATCTGCCATAGGCTTAACCGCATCCGGCGGCATTTGTCAGAATTCCTGCCCGTATCCGCCCTTACCGTCCGAAACCAGCGTTTTCGTCAGCCCGACCGAGGGCACGTCGCGGTCGAGCTTCGGATTATAGGCGACCGAGAGCCAGTGGATGCTGTAGCCGTGTTTCCGGAAGAAGCCGATCGCCTCGTTGTTGCCGGAATGGGTCTGCATCGCCGCCTTCTCGAAACCTCGATCAGCGATCTCCTTTTCGATCCGCTCAAGGAGGGCGGAGCCCAGCCCCTGGCGGGCGAAGACGGGATCGATCCAGAAATCCGAGATGGTTTCGTCCAAACCCTCGCGCGCCGCCCAGCCTGCGACCTGGCCATTCTGCTCGACGACGGTGATGGTCAGCCAGTCGTTTTCCACGAAGTTGCGAAAGGCGTTGCGGGCTGCATCGATCATCGCGTGCGATTCGCCGATCGCCGCCATCGCCTTTTGCCAGGCCCTCAGCCCGATCTCGCTCAATAGCACCGCTTCGCCGTCGCGGGCATTGCGAATGTGGATCAACGACACCTCCGCGTTATCCCGCAACTAGACCATTGAGTCGCCGAATTTACCAGTACCCCCCTGGGGGATGATGGCTGGAAACTGCGGTACTCGACCGGTTTGATCGGCAAGCACGGTCTTGACCGCCATTTCCGCGCTGAATAAAAAACCTTATCGAGGTGTTTTATGTTGAGCCTGTCACAGACCCGGTAAAGGCCCTGCCCGCAAGTCCGCTTGCGCGCAAGGGCCCGAAAAAAACGAAGCCCTGACGTTCGAAAGAGCGCCAGATCGTTTTTGTGCGCCCTGCAGGGCGCGATACCGGATCTCAACACATGGACATTTCCCGCACGGAGCAGCGCATCCTGCATCTCATGGCCCAAGGCGGCCGCATCGAAATTTCTCGCGACGACGACAGAAAGATCGAGGCAGTCAGCTGCTTCACCCGCGACGGCTGGCTCTATCCCGGCGTCGATCTCGATCTCTTTCGCAGGCTGAAGCGGCTGAGAGCGATCAAGTCCTCCAGCGGCCAGCCCTACCGGATCACCGAAAGAGGACTGAGCTTGGTCAGGGCGCAATTGAACAACAGGTAATGCACTCAGCCACCCTGACTACGCTCGAACCGGCGCGGTCAGGGTGTCGTCTCAAGCCTTTGCGGAAAGTTCCGACCGCATCGCCGACCATTCGTCGGCCATCGTGCCCGTGCCGCGCGTCTTGCCGGCTCGGCGATACCAGTAATCGGCATTCCAGTCGTCGCCCTCGATGCGATGACAAAGCGCATGGCCCCAGTCGAACGGCTGTTGACCTTCGTGGCGCTGGCAGATTTCGTGTACCGCCTGCCAATCCGCGCCCATGGTGAAACCGGCGGCAGCAAGACTGTCGATTGCCTCGATCAATCGCGCAAGATCAATGCTCGCCATAAGCTCCTCCTGGTTCCCGTTATCGATCAGCCAGCCGCTTCTTAAGATGCACCTTTTCGAGGTCGACGCCGCTCGTGGAAGAGCCGGATCGTTGGATTCGTTACCACCACTTCGCCGGCGTAAACCGGCCGGCTGCCTGCTCGATGACGTGGGCGGTCTTGAAAAGGGTTTCCTCGTCGAACGGCTTGCCGATCAGTTGCAGCCCGAGCGGCAGGCCCTTCTGGTCGACGCCAGCGGGCACGGCGATGCCCGGCAGGCCCGCCATGTTGACCGTCACCGTGAAGATGTCGTTCAGATACATCTTCACCGGATCGGAAGCGAGGTTCTCATCGGCGACGCCGAAGGCAGACGACGGTGTTGCCGGTGTCAGGATGGCATCGACGCCGGCGTCGAAGGCGAGTTCGAAATCGCGCTTGATCAGCGTCCGGACCTTCTGGGCGCGGATGTAATAGGCATCGTAATAACCGGCCGACAACACATAAGTGCCGATCATGATGCGGCGCTTGACTTCCTTGCCGAAGCCGGCGGCGCGCGTCTTCTCGTACATGTCGACGATATCCTTGCCGTCGACGCGCAAGCCGTACCGGACGCCGTCGTAGCGCGCCAGGTTCGAGGATGCCTCGGCGGGAGCGACGATGTAATAGGCCGGAAGGGCGTATTTGGTGTGCGGCAGCGAGATGTCGACGATTTCGGCGCCGGCATCCTTCAGCCAGGCGATGCCCTGGCGCCAGAGGGTCTCGATTTCCTCAGGCATGCCATCGACACGGTATTCGTTCGGAATGCCGATCCTCATGCCCTTCAGCGACTGGCCGAGAGCTGCCTCGTAATCCGGCACCGGCAGATCGACCGAGGTCGTGTCCTTGGCGTCGACGCTTGCCATCGACTTCAAAAGGATTGCGGCGTCGCGCACGTCGCGGGCGATCGGGCCCGCCTGGTCGAGCGAGGAGGCGAAGGCGACCGTGCCCCAGCGCGAGCAGCGGCCATAGGTCGGCTTGATGCCGACGGTGCCGGTGAAAGCGGCCGGCTGGCGGATCGAGCCGCCGGTATCGGTCGCGGTGGCGCCGGCGCAAAGATGCGCGGCGACGGCTGCTGCTGAGCCGCCGGAGGAGCCGCCCGGAACGAGCTGCTGGTTGGAGCCCGCAGCACGCCAGGGATTGATCACCGGGCCGTAGTGCGAGGTTTCGTTGGACGAACCCATGGCGAATTCGTCCATATTAAGCTTGCCCAGCATGACGGCGCCGTCATCCCAGAGGTTCTGCGTGACGGTCGATTCATAACGCGGCTCGAAACCGTCGAGAATGTGGCTGCAAGCCTGGGTGTGCACACCGACGGTGGCGAAAAGATCCTTGATGCCGAGCGGAATGCCCTCGAGATCGCCTGCCTTGCCGGCAGCGATACGCTCGTCGGAGTTCTTCGCCATGACCCGGGCGAGATCGGGCGTGACCTTTATATAGGCATTCAGATGAGCATTGGCCGCATCGATCGCCGAGATATAGGCCTCGGTCAGTTCGAGTGCGGTGATCTCCTTGGCGCGCAGCTTCTGGCGGGCTTCGGCAATGGTCAGGCTGGTGAGTTCGCTCATCGTATTTTCGCTTCAGATCTGGAAATGGCAACAGGGTCGGAAAGAGGCGTTGAGCCCTATTCGACGACTTTCGGCACCAGGAAAAAATTGTGGTCGGTGACGGGCGCATTGGCGACGATATCGGCGGCCTTGCTGCCGTCGGTCACCGCATCGGTCCGCTTCTTCATCGCCATCGGGGTGACGGATGTCATCGCCTCGACGCCATCGACATTGACTTCGGAGAGTTGCTCGACGAAGCCGAGGATGCCGTTCAGCTCGCCGACCATGCGATTTGCCTCGTCTTCGGAGACGGCAATGCGGGCAAGGTGGGCAACGCGCTTCACGGTGGCAAGGTCGACGGACATGGCATTCTCCGGATAGGATTTTTCCTACCCGCTATAAAGGCCATGTCCGCCCGGTGCAACGGGATTTCGTCAGATCGACAGGCTCTCGGCGGGCTTCAGCGCCTTCACATCAGTCTCCGATCCTTCCATGCCGGCAACGAATTTATCGGCCGTCTGCTCGATGATCGGGAAGGTACCGTAGTGGCAAGGGATCGCGGTCTTGAAGCTGAAATAGCGCCGGCAGGCAAGGGCTGCCACGGCGCCGCCCATGGTGAAGCGGTCGCCAATCGGCACGAGGCCGATATCGGGCTGGTGCAATTCATTGATCAGCGCCATGTCGGAGAAGATGTCGGTGTCGCCCATGGCAAGGATCGAGGCTTCGTCGTCGAAATGCAGCATCAGGCCGTTGGCGTTGCCGAGCGCATGCGAGACGCCGTCCTCGGTGATATGCGCGGAGGAGTGCAGCGCATTGGTGAAGGTCGCCGAGAAGCCGCCGAGCGCGATCGTGCCGCCGGTATTGCCCATCTCGATCTTGTCGACGCCCCTGGAGCCGAGCCAGGCGGCGAGATCGGCATTGGCGAGAACGACGGCGCCGGTTTCCTTGGCAAGCGCCACGGTATCGCCGACATGGTCGCCATGGCCATGCGTCAGCAGGATATGGGTGACGCCTGCCGAAACATCCTTGATATCCTGGCCGGAAAAGGAGGCGTTATAGCTGAGGAATGGGTCGAGCAGGATTTTCGCCTTTCCAGTCTCGATGCGGAAGGCGGAATGGCCGAGCCAGGTGATCTTCATGAAATGTCTCCTTTATTACGCAATGCAAAAGCGGGTTTCGATGGGAAATCCGGATGATCTTGGCCGGATCGGCCTCAATCTCAATCCGCATCTCAATCAGGGAATTGGAGCATGACGTCGTCCGAAAACCGTTCACACTTTTCGGCATCATGCTCTAAGGACATATCTTATGCGGCCGCAAAGAAAAGCAGCGGCGACTTCAATTTCTTTTGACGGGATGAAATGGCGATGACGGTGCTGACGATCGAGGAAATGGCCGAGACGCTTGCCCCGCGGCAGGCGATTGCCGGCCTCGATCTCGGCACCAAGACGATCGGGCTTTCGATGTCCGATCTCGGGCGGCGTTTCGCCACGCCCCGCACGCTGATCCGGCGCGTTAAGTTCACCATCGATGCCCAGGCGCTGCTGGATTTCGCGGCAGCGGAAAAGGTCGCAGGCTTCGTCATCGGCCTGCCGATGAATATGGACGGATCGGTGGGTCCGCGGGTGCAGGCAACGCGCGCCTTCGTGCGTAACATGGAGCAGAAGACAGCCCTGCCCTTCGTCTATTGGGACGAACGGTTATCGACGGTGGCGGCCGAGAGGACGCTGCTTGAAATGGACGTGTCGCGCGCCAAGCGGGCCGAACGGATCGATTCGGCCGCGGCAAGCTTTATCCTTCAGGGCGCGCTCGACAGGCTTTCCTTGCTGGCAAGGTCGGAAGACGAATTCAGCTGACGCGCCTTCCACCAGGCAATGATCGATTGGCGTTTCCGGAAGCCCATGATGGCGAAGACGACAAGGCTGTCGACTGCGATCGCGCGGGCAACGAGCGGCGGGATGCTCTCCGGCGGAATTCCCAATACCTCGCCATACAGCTGGAACGTCAGGTCATGCACCTGCCGCGTCAACATGAAAATGCCGAAGCTCATGTCGTAATAAGAGAGCCAGTACCATCCGCCCAGAAAGACGATAGGGCCGGCCCAGAAGACCAGAAACCACCTCATGCGGCCTCTCCTCCATGCTTGCGCGAGACGGGCAGATCGAGGGAGACCAACCAGGTCGACAATGCCATGGCGCAAAGCACCAGCGTCGGAATTGCGATATCCAGCGCCAGCACTGCGAAAAACATCATCGCCGTTACGAAAAACAAGGCTTTGGCGATTTTGGTTCCCATGGCGTCAACTCGGGGCTCTACTCATTCCATCTCTGCTCGCCACCACACTGTCGGGTTAACTGCGGCCAGGCAACGTAAACCATTTGTTAAGGTTAACGCGGCAGCCGCCCCTGTGGATAAGACAGGTATTAGCCGTAGACGCCGCGCACGACGCGCTTCAGCGCCATCGCCGCCTTCTCCCAATCCTTTGATGTCTTCAGCGACAGACCGGCGCACTGCCCGCCGGCCGAGGCGGCAAGCACGAGGTGCTGGATCGCAGCGATGACGACGGCGTTGACGGCTGTTGCATCGACGCCCTTCGGCGGCGTCAGCGAGCCGCGCATGCGCTCCAGCCAGAGAGCCAGCGCCTTCGAACGCGCTTCCGACAGCCGCCTCACCTGCTCGGTGTTTTCCGATATTTCCCAGGCGAGGATGCGGCGCATCAGCGGATCGTTTCTCAAGGCGTCGAGAAGGAGAAGCGACAGCCGCTCCATCAGGTCGCCATAGGTGAGCAGGAACATGCCGCCGGCGTCTTCCGGAATGCGATCCTTCACCCATGTGCCAAGATCGGCGCCGATCGCCTCGACCAGTCCGTCGAGACCACCGTAATAGCGATAGATCAACTGCTTGTCGCAACCGGCGCGGCGCGCGACCGCATTGATGCCGAAATTCTGGAAGCCTTCCTCGGCCAGCAGGCCTTTGGCGCCGGCAAGGATTGCCCGCTCGGTGGCGCCGCGATCACGCACGCGTCGTTCCGGCTCGCCGCCGGGCTCGGACGAAATTTCAAATTTTGCCGCTTCATCAAGCACGACCGACCCTTCCCCGCTGTCACCAATCGGTGAGTAGCGGGGCGGCATCATCCGATCAATCCTATCCCCTTGGGAAGACTGTGGATATTCCATCCCGGCCAATGATTTGGGGAGAAAAGGATGCAGAAGACTGCATACCGGAGCGATCGGATCTGCTCAGAAATCTCGTCCGGGCGGTTGATCGCGATGGACGAACCCGGCATAGCTGCATTATGAACAATTCTAATATTCTCCGCTAAGGCCCTGCAATGGTGAACTATATCGAAGCCTCTTCCGCGCCCTCGAAGAATACGGGCGCTATTCGGCTTTACGACGCGCAAGCATTCGAGGGTATGCGTAAGGCGTGCCAGCTGACGGCGCGCTGCCTCGATGCGCTGGCCGACATCGTCAAGCCGGGGCTGGTGACCGATGACATCGACCGCTTCGTCTTCGATTTCGGGATGGATCACGGCGCCCAGCCGGCGACACTGAACTATCGCGGCTACACCAAATCGACCTGCACCTCGATCAACCATGTCGTCTGCCACGGCATTCCGAACGACAAGCCGCTGCGCGAAGGCGATATCGTCAATATCGACGTCACCTTCGTGCTCGACGGCTGGCACGGCGATTCGAGCCGGATGTACCCCGTCGGCACGATCAAGCGCGCATCCGAGCGATTGCTCGAGGTTACTTATGAAGCGCTGATGCGCGGTATTGGTGCCGTCAGACCCGGGGCCCGCACCGGCGCAATCGGCGAGGCGATCCAGACCTATGCCGAGGCCGAGCGCTGTTCGGTGGTGCGCGATTTCTGCGGCCACGGCGTCGGCCGGCTGTTCCACGATTCGCCGAATATCCTGCATTACGGCCGCGCCAACGAGGGGCCCGAGCTGCGCGAAGGCATGATCTTCACCATCGAGCCGATGATCAATCTCGGCCGGCCGCATGTGAAGGTTCTTGCCGACGGCTGGACGGCGGTAACCCGCGACCGGTCGCTTTCGGCGCAGTACGAACATACCGTCGGCGTTACCTCGGGCGGCTGCGAGATCTTCACCCTGTCGCCGGGTGGGCTCGATCGCCCCGGCCTGCCGTCGTTTGCCGGGTGACGATCCGATGGCAAAGCGGCCTGTTGCGACATCTTCCGACGACGAGCTGCCTTTCGAGACGCAGGAGCCCATTGCCGCCGACGAACGCTCGTTCTTCGGCGGACGCTCGCAACAACCGTCCGTGCCGAATGCCAAGGCCGCCCTGCCCGCCTCACTCGCCGGCCAAGAACATTATCACGGCCATCGCGAGCGGTTGCGTGACCGCTTCCGCGAGCTGGGCGACACCGCGCTTGCCGACTACGAAATCCTCGAACTGCTGCTTTTCCGCCTGATCCCGCGGCGCGACACCAAGCCGATCGCCAAGGCGCTGATCGAACGGTTCGGCTCGCTCTCCGGCGTCTTCGGCGCGCCGGCGGCTTTGCTGACGGAGATAAAGGGCGTCGGCGAAGCAGTGGCGCTCGACCTGAAGCTGATCTCGACGATTGCCCACCGAACCCTGAAGAGCGAGCTCAGGAGCAAGCAGATTCTCTCCTCGTGGTCCTCAGTTATAGAGTACTGCCACGCCGCCATGGCGCACGAGACCCGCGAACAGTTCCGCATCCTCTTCCTCGACAAGCGCAACGTGCTGATTGCCGATGAGGTCCAGGGCCGCGGCACGGTCGACCACACGCCGGTCTATCCGCGCGAGGTGGTGAAACGCGCGCTCGAGCTTTCGGCAACGGCGATGATCCTCGTCCACAACCACCCCTCCGGCGACCCGACGCCGTCACGCGCCGACATCGACATGACGAAGGTGATCATCGAGGCGGCCAAGGCGCTCGATATCACCGTCCACGACCACATCATCATCGGCAAGGACGGCCATGTCAGCCTGAAGGGGCTGAAGCTGATCTGAAAAGCGCAGGGGCGGCTGAATCGGCGGTCGTAAAACAATCTGTAACATTGACCGGCTACCGATAGACGGGCGACATCTTTGCGTCGCAAATGATTCCTTTTCCAATCCGGGGCCAGATGATGCTTCAGTACGATCTCGTTGTGGTGGGTAGCGGTCCTGCAGGGCGCCGCGGCGCGATCCAGGCTGCAAAACTCGGCAAGAAAGTGCTTGTCATTGAGCAGGGCAAACGCGTCGGCGGCGTGTCCGTGCATACCGGCACCATCCCCTCCAAAACGCTGCGCGAGACCGCGCTCAATCTTTCCGGCTGGCGCGAACGCGGCTTCTACGGCCGGTCTTACCGCGTCAAGGAAGAGATCAGTGCAGATGATCTGCGCCGACGCCTGCTGATTACGCTCAACCACGAGGTCGAGGTGCTGGAACACCAGTTCGCCCGCAACCGCGTGCAGCATATTCGCGGCAAGGCGAGCTTCATCAATCCATCGACGCTGCAGGTGATCAAGGATGACGGTGAGATTACCCAGGTCACCGGCGCCAGCGTGCTGCTTGCAGTCGGCACGAAGCCGTTCCGCCCCGATTACATACCCTTCGACGGCAAGACCGTTCTCGACAGCGACGAACTGCTCGATATCCAGGAGCTGCCGCGCTCAATGGTCGTCATCGGCGCCGGCGTCATCGGCATCGAATATGCGACGATCTTCAGTGCGCTCGACACGGCCGTCACCGTGATAGACCCGAAGGCGACGATGCTCGACTTCATCGACAAGGAAATCGTCGAGGATTTCACCTACCAGCTGCGCGACCGCAACATGAAGCTGCTGCTCGGCCAGAAGGCCGACAAGGTGGAGACGCTGGAAGGCGGCAAGGTCGAGCTGACGCTCGACAGCGGACGGCGCCTGACGACCGACATGGTGCTGTTCGCCGCTGGCCGCTTGGGGGCGACCGATGCGCTGAACCTACCAGCCATCGGCCTCGAAGCCGACAGCCGCGGCCGTCTCAAGGTCAATCCGGAAACCTTCCAGACATCGGTTGCCAACGTCTACGCCGCCGGCGACGTCGTCGGCTTTCCGAGCCTTGCCTCGACCTCGATGGAACAGGGCCGCATCGCTGCCCGCGTCGCAATCGGCGCGGTCGCCAAGGAACCGCCGAAATATTTCCCCTACGGTATCTATGCCGTGCCGGAGATTTCCACCTGCGGCCTGACCGAAGAAGAGATGAAGGAGCGCGGCATTCCCTATGAATGCGGCATCGCCCGCTTCCGCGAGACCTCGCGCGGTCATATCATGGGCCTCGACACCGGGCTTTTGAAGCTGATCTTCTCGCTGAAGACGCGGCGCCTGCTCGGCGTGCATATCGTCGGCGAAGGCGCCACCGAGCTGGTGCATATCGGCCAGGCGGTGCTCAATCTCAAAGGCACGGTCGAATATTTCGTCGAAAACACCTTCAACTATCCGACACTCGCCGAAGCCTACAAGATCGCCGGCCTCGACGCCTGGAACCGGATGGGCGACATCAAGTCGGAACTCTGAGGGTCTCTCATAGACGGCGGGCTTTCGTGTAAATCCGGCCGTCAAAACGGAGCCGAACGGCATTGCGCATCATTTCGCTGAATGCATGGGGCGGCAGGCTGCATGAGGCCCTGATCGACTATGTCGCGCAGGCCGATCCGGATGTGCTCTGCCTGCAGGAGGTGCTGCGGGCGCCGGGTGCGGATGACCGATGGTCGATCTATCGGGATGCGGGACTGGAGCTGCCCCAGCGCGCCAATCTGTTTGCAGAGATCAGCGCCGCCCTGCCCGGCCACGACGGCTTCTTCTGCCCGACATCGAGAGGCGAGCTGTTTAACGGCGATACTGCCATTACCGCCGAATTCGGGCTGGCGACCTTCGTGCGCAAATCGTATTCGGTCATTACCCAAGGGCTGGACTTCGTGCATGGCAGTTTTTCCGCCAATGGCTGGGGCGAACATCCGCGGCCACGGAACGCCCATTGCATCCGTCTCTTCAGCCATGAGCGCGCCTCTACCGTGACCATCGCCCACATGCATGGCCTGCGCGATCCCGCAGGCAAGGGCGATACGGCGGCGCGCCAGGAACAGGCCGCAGCGCTGGCGGCGCTCATCGAGCGGATCTGGCCGGGCGACGAAGGGCTCGTCGTCTGCGGTGATTTCAACGTATTGCCTGACAGCGCGACCTTTACGATTCTCGCCAGATTAGGGCTTTCGGATCTCGTCACCGGAAACGGCCTTGCAGACACGCGGACCTCCTACTATCTGAAGCAGGGCCGCTTTGCCGATTACATGCTGGTTACACCGGGGGTGAACATTGTCAAGTTCGAGGTGGTCGAGGCGCCCGAGGTCTCCGACCACCGCGCATTGCTGCTCGATGTCGGGTAGTATATTGAAGAAGTTGCCGTGCGAAACGTTTTGCATGCAACGCGCGTTTTTACGCCTTAGTTTGACCTCTTGAATCGCATTGATACGTCATGCCTGATATATGGCTTCAACACTATTTTGCTCCGGCAAAAGCTTCTGAAGAAAGATAGATACTCTTGTCCCATGTCTTGGAAGCTGCGCGTCGACGTTTTCAGCTGATCCTGATCAAGCCGTCGCATTATGACGATGACGGCTACGTCATCCGCTGGTGGCGGGCGATGATTCCCTCCAATTCGCTCGCGGCGCTCTACGGCATCGCCGCCGAATGTGCCGAGCGTCAGGTGCTCGGGCCCGACACCGCGATCGATATCACCGTGATCGACGAGACCAATACGCGGATCGATGTCGCCGGGCTGCTCGCACAGTTCAAGCGCCACGACAATTTCGGCATGATCTCGCTGGTCGGCGTTCAGACCAATCAGTATCCGCGCGCGCTTGATATCGCCCGGCCGTTCCGCGAGGCCGGCCTGCCGGTTTCCATCGGTGGTTTCCATGTTTCCGGCTGCCTGTCGATGCTGGATGGCCAGGCGGTGGGGCTCGACGCCTGCCGTGACATGGGCATCTCGATGTTCGCCGGTGAAGCCGAAGGGCGGCTGGAGATGGTGCTGCGTGATGCGGCCGCCGGCGAGCTGAAGCCGCTTTACAATTTCATGAACGACCTTCCCGGCATCGGCGGCACGCCGGTTCCGTTCCTGCCGAAGGACAATATCCAGCGCACGCTCGGGCTCAGCACCAGCTTCGATGCCGGACGCGGCTGTCCCTACCAGTGCTCGTTCTGCACCATCATCAACGTGCAGGGACGCAAGTCGCGCTTCCGCTCGGCTGACGACGTCGAAAAGCTGGTGCGGATGAACTGGGCGCAGGGCATCCACAAATTCTTCATCACCGACGACAATTTCGCCCGCAACAAGGATTGGGAGGCGATTTTCGACAGGCTGATCGAACTCAAGGAGCGGGACGGCATTCCGCTCGGCCTGATGATCCAGGTCGACACGCTCTGCCACAAGATTCCCAATTTCATCGAGAAATCCCGGCGCGCTGGCGTTACCCGCGTCTTCATCGGCCTCGAAAACGTCAATCCGGACAATCTGACAGCGGCCAAGAAGAACCAGAACAAGATTACCGAATACCGCAAGATGCTGCTCGCCTGGAAGGCGCAGGGCATCATGACGCTGGCCGGTTATATCCTGGGCTTCCCCGCCGACACGCCGGAATCGATCCGCCGCGACATCGCGATCATCCAGGACGAACTGCCGCTCGACGTCATCGAATTCTTCATCCTGACGCCGCTGCCCGGCTCCGAGGACCATCAGGTGTTGTGGAAGAAGGGCATCGAGATGGATGCGGATCTCAACATCTACGATGTCGAGCACGTCTGCACCGCGCATCCTCGAATGAGCAAGCAGGAGTGGGAAGACATCTATCACGAGGCCTGGGCGCTCTATTATTCGCCGAAGCACATGAAGACCCTGCTTCGCCGTGCTGTGGCGACCGGGGTACCGCTCGCAAGGCTCGTCAAGGTTCTCGTCTCCTTCGCAACCACCGTGCCGCTGGAAAATGTGCATCCACTGCAAAGCGGCTTGCTGCGCCTGAAGACGCCGGCAGAGCGGCGCCCGGACCTGCCGCGCGAAAATCCGCTGGTGTTCTGGCCGCGCTTTGCCTGGGAAACCTTCCGAAAACATGCTTCGCTTGCCGGTACGATCATCGGCCTGACGATTTCGGCATTCCTGATCTCACGGGATGCCAAGTCGAAGACCTATATGGATCAGGCCTTGACGCCGGTCGCCGACGATGAGGAAGAGACACTCAGCCTCTTCACCAAGACCGCTGGCGGCACCGCGGCGGTCAACCATATTCGCAAGGTGGCGGAACTGACCCACGGCCGATCTGCCGCGCATTGACCGGCATCTCTTGCAGCGGCGGCTCATACGCTGTCAGCCGGAATCATTGACGACAACGGAGTCGAAGCCTGGAGCTCCGACTTCCGTTACGCTAAGCGACCTGGATTATCTGACTTGTCTCGGCCACTTGCAGTGTGTCGACGAATTCGACGATCTTGACCGGTTTCCCGTCCCTGAAATGGATCTTGTCGACGAATTCCGTATAGAAGCTCGCACCCGATGGGATGTGCCTGACCTCACCCTCGCGATGGGCGAAGACCATATGCTCGTCCTCGTCCACATAGATGCCGACTGTCTTGATATTGGATAGATCCCACACAGTGATGAGTTGCTCTATCACTTGGCGAAAGGCATGCCCGCCGGATTCAGTTGAAAAAGGCGCCAACCGTGTATTGCCGGCCATCCGGAAGGTGCAATCCTCGCCGATCAGCGCCAGCGTGCCCTCGATATCGCCGCGGTCGCGCACAGCGTAGATTTCTTCCACGCATTTCTTCATGTCATGTTTTGCGGTCATTTTCCGGTCCTCCCACCGTCAGCGAAATCTGCATCGAATTATACTTTAACGCAACTATCTGTTGCCGGGAATACAACTCGATAGTGGGAGACCCTCGAGACTGAACGGCCCCGGATAATAGAAAAAGGCCCCGCACAATGGCGAGGCCTTGCAGACTTCAGAACTGAAAAGCGATTATTCGGCGCTTTCGTCAGCCGCCTTCTTCTTCGGAGCAGCCTTCTTCTTCGGAGCGGCTTCCTCGCCTTCGCCGGCGTCGGCAGCTTCGGCCTTGGCGGCAGCCTTCTTCTTCGGGGCGGCCTTCTTGGTCTCAGTCTTAGCCTCGCCTTCTTCCTCGGCGAGCAGCTCTTCCTTGGTCACCTTCTTGTCGGTGACGTCGATTTCGGTCAGCAGGTGATCGATGACCTTCTCTTCGAAGATCGGCGCGCGGATCGACGCGGCGGCACCCGGCTGGCTGCGGAAGAATTCGAGGATCTGCTTTTCCTGGCCCGGATACTGGCGCAGCTGTTCGTATATCGCACGCTGCATTTCGTCTTCGCTGACTTCGACGCCGGCCTTTTCGCCGATTTCGGAGAGAACGAGGCCGAGGCGGACACGACGCTCGGCGAGCGTCTTGTATTCCTCACGTGCCTTCTCTTCGGTGGTGTCTTCGTCCTCGAAGGTCTTGCCGGACTGGGCGAGGTCGTTGTTCACCTGGCTCCAGATGCCGTTGTATTCGGCGTCGACGAGCGAGTTCGGGGTCTCGAACTTGTACATCTCGTCGAGCTGGTCGAGGATCTGGCGCTTCAGCTTCTGGCGGGTCAGCGAGCCGTACTGCGATTCGATCTGGCCGCGAACGATTTCCTTCAGGCGATCGGCGGATTCGATGCCGAGCTTCGAGGCGAGTTCGTCGTTGATCTCGACAGCGGCAGGTGCTGCAACATCCTTGACCGATACGTCGAAGGTCGCTTCCTTGCCGGCGAGGTTCTTGGCCGGATAGTCAGCCGGGAAGGTCACGGTGATGGTCTTCTCGTCGCCAGCCTTGGCGCCGACGAGCTGGTCTTCGAAGCCAGGAATGAAGCGGCCGGAGCCGAGCACCAGTTCGGCGCCCTGGTCGGTGCCGCCTTCGAAGGCTTCGCCGTCGACCTTGCCGACGTAATCCATGGTGATGCGGTCGCCGTTCGCGGCCTTGCCGGTCTTGGTCTCGTAGGCGCGAGCGCTTTCGGCGACCTTCAGGACCTGCTCGTTGACTTCGTCGTCCGAGATGTCGATGACTTCGCGTGTGACCTTGATGCCCTTGACCGACTTCAGTTCGATCGGCGGCAGCACTTCATAGGAGAGCGTGAATTCGAAATCCTGCTCGGCGGCGAGGATCTTGTCAGCTTCATCCTTGTCTTCGGTCATGGCGATTTCCGGCTGCGTGGCCGATTTTTCGCCGCGGCTGGACAAGATGGCGGACGGCTGCTCGCGGACGATCTCGTTGACGAGGTCGGCCATGATCGACTTGCCGTAGACCTTCTTCAGGTGAGCAGCGGGTACCTTGCCCGGACGGAAGCCGTTGATGCGAACCTTGTCCTTCACATCGGCAAGACGCTCATTCATCTTGTCTTGCATGTCCTTGGCCGGGATAACGACCTTGATTTCGCGCTTCAGCCCTTCAGCGAGCGTTTCGATAACCTGCATGTCTTCCTACCTTCATTTCGTGGCGGCCGTGCCCAGACGCCGTTCGTTTCAATGAGCACGACGCCGGCCGAGTGCCGCGCGTGGCTTTTCCCAATTCCTGTATCATTCCGCCCAAGGGGGAACGGCACTCGCGGGCTATTCGGGATAACTCTCGGCTGCCCTGCGGCAACCGATTTTAGTCTCCCGCCTGCAAACAGCTTGGTGCGGGTAGAGAGACTTGAACTCCCACGCCTTGCGGCACCAGAACCTAAATCTGGCGTGTCTACCAATTTCACCATACCCGCGTTCACAAAACCGCATGCTTATGCCTGCACATGAGGCCTTCCGGAGCGCGGCGTCTCTATATCACCCGATTTGGTCGAGGCAAAGGAAAAATGAACGGCAAATGACAGGGATTTCCCGCCCGGAAGCCGTCTTCTTCCGAACTGCCGCCGGATCAGTAAAGCGGCTCGTCGTAAACCGGCTTGCCGTCAACGAGAAGACTGCGGATTTGTGCGCCTCCCGCTGGCGAAACGCGCACCGCGATTGCGACATTGCCGTCAGTGCGAGCCTCCTCGATCGGCTTGCCCTCGCCTTCGGGAACGTAGTAGCGCTCGATACCGTATTCGACGCGGATGCTGTCGGCCGCGGCCAGTCCGCCACTGTAGAATGGCTGGCTGCGCAGAATCACCGTCTCCGGTAGCGGTGGCAGTCCGTGAAAGGACGATTCGGTCACCGTCCAGAAACTATCCTCCTGCTTCTTCAACCGGACCCATAAAGTCCGCTCGCCGGGCTCGACCGGAATACCGCCGGAAACCGTCTGCACCAGCACCGAGGAAATGTCGTAGTTCAAGACGACATAGTCGCCGCGCAGGAAATCGCGCGGATCGACCGGCGCCGTTTTCAGCAGCACCTCGGCGCCATCGGCGAGGATCGACGCCCGGCTCTGGATGATCGTGCCGAGGATAAGGGTCTGCAGGCCGGCGACGACGATCGCCGAAAGCAGATAGCCCTTTCCGGATTGCAGCCTTGCCATGAACGAGCTCATACGCGCTCCCCCTGTGCATTCGCCGAAAAACGCCGCTCGAGACGGATGACGATCCAGGCAACCAGTGCGACCACGAGACCGGAGAACAGGAAGAGGCTCGACGTGCCGAGGATCGAGCCGACCGTGACGGAAGCGAGATAAAGCATTTCGGCGGCAAACGTGGTGTAGGCGAGATAACGCACCGCACCGTTGTCCCTGCCATGCAGGGCAATCGCCAGCACTGAAGCGGCAAGCGTCGCCAGGCCGAGCACCACCAGCCGCCAGCCGTCCTCGATTTCGAAATGCAGCAGCAGCAAGCCGATCGCAGCGACAAGGAAGCTGTAGAAGGCCGGGGCCGCACCGGCGCTCCTGAGCAGGGAGGTAATCCGCGGGAGCGGCAATGCCGTCAGGACGAAGGCCGCCATGCCGCCGATCGCGAAGGCGAGCGCCACGGCGATTTCCTCATAAAGCGTATAGAGCCAGGCAAGCCAACCGATCAAAAGCAGATAGGCCAGATGGCGGGCCCGCTCGGCGCCGGTATACCGCACCAGCCCGATAATGATCACAGCCATAACCGGCGCCATCCAGGGATCGAGTCCTATCCAATGTGTGTCGTGATTCTCGAGATAGACGGCGAAAGACGCCCAGGAGAGGAAGCCGGCGACGACGGCCACTGCGCCCGAACGGAACAGGATCGCGGAAATCGTCGCAATCGCGAACCAGAGATACATCACCGTCTGCTCATCGCCGGAGAGATGATACATCTGCCCGATCAGCGAGATGGCGCCGCCGAAACTCATCGCGCCGATGATCAGCAAGCCGCTTGCCGCCGCTGTCGCACCGCGGGCGAGCATCCGAGCGGCGGCAATATGCACCACCCAGATCAGGGCAAGGATGACGCCGACGCGGACGAGGCGCGGAATAGCCTCCCAGTTGGAGGCGACGACCAGCAGGATGGCGGCTGCAAGCAGTACCGCCGCCAGCGCCATCAGCACCCGCCCGAGGCTGAAGCTTGCCGGGCGGCTGTCATATTCGGCGAGAAGCGCGCCTGCCGTTTCCTGCCCCAGCAGGCCCTTGCCTACCCAGAGTGAGAGATCCCGCTCCAATCTGCCGCGATACATGCTCCACCCCTCATTTCCGCAACGCCGACTGCGGCGCTACGGCTCACGCCGTTATAGACGCAGCACGGGTGTTCGCAAACGCTCTTGCGCAAATATACAACTTCCTCATTGGTCTAACTTGTACCGAGCATTAACCGGCCGCTAACCTCAGAAGCGCTAATATCAGCATATGGACGGAGAGGTATGCGCCGATCGCATATCACTCATGAGTTTATTGCACTGCAAAATAATCATTAGTCATACTATTTATCGAACCATAGAAGCACGGGGATGGCGCCCCGGCCCGGCTTCAGCCGGACGCCCGCGGATCGCTTGGTCCGCGACGATATTCGCAGCCGCGCACTCCTCCTCCCAGCGCGCTGCGATAGGCTGGCAACACTCCTCCTCCCAGTTGCCGGTCACCATAACGCGCCCGCCGGATCCTCCCCCGGCGGGCGTTTTTGTTCGGCAAAAACTGAATTAAAGCATTGGCGGTCCGAGGATTTCCGCCGTTTGGCGCCGGCCTGCCGCATTGCCGTCACACCGCACCGGCAACGCTGCGGACAGATGGGCAACTTCGATCCGGCGGCGGAATGCGTTCTTATAGCGGATATATGGGCGGAACCGCCGGAAGCAGCGGCGTTTTTGAGCAATGGCACCGGTTCGGTCCTCCAAACGGGATTGCTTTCCTGAAAGCCATTCTGCCTATTCGTTGACCAAAAAACGGAAAATCTGCGTCAAACACCCCTAGAGCATTGCATGCATCGCATAGGTGATCTGAAAACTTGGCTGTTTTAGTCTTTCGCGCCGCAACATATATTCTGGTCATCAAATAGAGGTCAGCGCCGATCGGCGGCTGCTGGCAGATGAAACCCTCAGAAAGGGGCTTAACATGAACTTCTCTCGCTCTTTCAATAACTGGCGCAAGTATCGTCAGACGATCACGGAACTTGGCCGCATGACCAACCGCGAATTGCACGATCTCGGCATCGACCGTTCGGACATTAATCGCGTTGCCCGTGAGGCTTCTTCCCGCTAATCCAGGCGATCCGCTGCTCCTCCCAAGCAGGATCGTTCTGATTGAAACGCCCGCTGTACCCACAGCGGGCGTTTTCGTTTGTCTGCATGCGGCTGCTGCGGCGGTTGCATTGTTTTGCCGCTTTCGTTAGCCCGCACAAAAAATATCCACCGCCTAATTGACGAGCATCACACTGCACAATTGCATGGCAGACGCCTTTTATTTGCACTGCACAATAGGACGGTTCTCGCCTATATAAACATCAACCGCAGAGAGATAGGCGATCCCGCCATCCAGCGGACATATGTTAGAGGAAAAAGACAATGAACCCGATCCGCATTGCAAGAAGCTGGCTCAGCTACCGCCGTACGCTCAATGAACTCGGCGGCCTTTCGAACCAGACCCTGTCCGATATCGGCGTCAGCCGCTACGACATCCGCAATATCGCATCCCGCTCGTTCCGCTAATAGCCGGCCGTTAATAACGGCCGCTAATAGCGAGCGTGATGCTCCCAAGACGGCGCCCCAGGGCGCCGTTTTTGATTCCGGGGTGTTGGATCGCACCTGCCGACATGATATCAGCCCGGAATGAACACGATCTCCTCCTATTCCCCCATCCATGTCGTCGGCGGCGGGCTTGCCGGTTCGGAAGCCGCCTGGCAGATCGCCAGCTCCGGCATCCCCGTCATCCTGCATGAAATGCGCGGGGTGCGCGGCACGGATGCGCATAAAACCGACGGCCTTGCCGAACTCGTCTGCTCCAATTCCTTCCGCTCCGACGATGCGACCAGCAATGCCGTCGGCGTCATCCATGCCGAGATGCGCATGGCGGGCTCACTGATCATGGCCACTGCCGATCGGCACCAGGTTCCGGCAGGTGGCGCGCTCGCCGTCGATCGCGATGGCTTCTCCGAGGCGGTGACGAGGGCGATCCATGACCACCCGCTGATCACGGTCGTGCGGGAAGAGGTCACCGGCCTGCCGCCAAGGGACTGGGATCTTGCCATCGTCGCCACCGGGCCGCTGACGGCGCCGTCACTCGCAAGCGCCATCCAGGCAGAAACCGGCAAGGATTCGCTCGCCTTCTTCGACGCCATCGCGCCGATCATGTACCGCGAGAGCATCGACATGGATATTTGCTGGTATCAGTCGCGCTACGACAAGGTCGGCCCCGGCGGCACCGGCAAGGATTACATCAATTGCCCGATGGACGAGGCGCAGTACAATGCCTTCGTCGACGCGCTGATATCAGGCGACACGGTCGGTTTCAAAGAATGGGAAGGCACGCCTTATTTCGACGGTTGCCTGCCGATCGAGGTGATGGCCGAACGCGGCCGCGAGACCCTGCGCCACGGGCCAATGAAGCCGATGGGGCTGACGAACGCGCATAACCCGACGGTCAAGGCCTATGCCGTCGTGCAGCTGCGGCAGGACAATGCGCTCGGCACGCTTTACAACATGGTCGGCTTCCAGACGAAGCTGAAATATGGCGCGCAAGCGGAAATTTTTCGGATGATCCCCGGCCTGGAAAATGCGGAATTTGCCCGTCTCGGCGGTCTTCACCGGAACACCTATATCAATTCCCCCACCCTGCTCGACCCGTCGCTGACGCTGAAATCGCGGCCCGGCCTGCGTTTCGCCGGCCAGATCACCGGCTGCGAAGGTTATGTGGAAAGCGCCAGCGTCGGGCTGATGGCCGGCCGTTTCGCCGCCGCCGAACGCAAAGGCGAGGCGATCTCGCTGCCGCCGGCGACGACGGCGCTGGGCTCGCTGCTCGGTCATATCACCGGTGGGCATATCGTCACCGACGAGGAGCCGGGTAAACGATCATTCCAGCCGATGAACATCAATTTCGGGCTGTTTCCGGAGCTCCAGCCGGGTTCGATCGTCAAGCCCGAGGGCGTCAAACGTTTCCGCGGCAAGGACAAGACGATCATGAAACGGCAGTTGATCGCACGCCGCGCGCTTGCAGACTGCGCCGCCTGGCTCGGCTAAAGCACTTCTACTGCTTGTTCGCCGCCGAGATATGGCTCGGCGGCAGGTCCTTATCCGGCTCGGCGATATAGTTGCCGAGCAGCCAGAGCGCCACTTCCGAGGATTCTTTAGCGGAAGCAAATTCGAAATCGCCGTTGTGATGGGGTGCATCGAGGAAGTCGATCACCAGGCCCCTGCCCGTTTGCGAGCTGACGACGCGCACGCGGCCTGGCTCGATCAGATGGCAGGCGAAGTGGCGTGACATATTGCGCATGAAGCCCGCTTTGTTGTCGTGCAGACGCACGAAGATGGCCTGGCCGTTTTCCGTTGCCTGCAACTGGCGGATCGCCTCGGTCGGAAAAGCGCGGCCGAACTCGATGATGGCGAGGCCTGTATCGTGCAGGCCGTCTTCCTTGTTTTGCGCAGCCATGCGCGTTGCCACAAAAGCAAAGAAGATAACGATGGTGAAAAGAACGCACCAGACGATAATGCCCACGCCGAGTCTCCGTTCAATGGGGTAGCGGTTCAAGCCTTCTAACGCGCGAGACTTGCGCGAATTTGACCCGATGTCAGATTTTGCGGCGCGCCGCGGCCAGCCCCATCTGCAACTGGCGGCGCCATTGCGGCGACTGCAGCGGCCGGTCAAATATCAAAGCGCCGCGTTTCTGCGCGTTGACGAGTACCGGTTCGGCAAGGGTCGCCGGCAGAAAGGCCGGAAAGACCGCCGGCGCAATCGGCCCCGCCGCCCGCGCCTTTACCAGATGCTCGCGACCGAGGCCGGCGAAGGCCTCGATGGCGGCTGCGATGCGTGGCCTGTCTTCGCCGGCAAGGAAGGAATCGCGGTCGAGCCCGGTGGCGAAAAGGATCTGCAGCGGAATATAGACCTGACCACGGCGGCGATGCAGCGGCATCAGCAGCAACAGGCCAGCGACAGCCTGGGCGACGCCGGCGTGGCCGGCAGCATTCGCCGATCGTGCGGCCTCCTCAGGCGACAGCACGAGGCTTGCAAGCTGAATGAGGGCTGATGCCGTCTCGCCGGCATAACCTTCGAGTGAAAGACGCGTTTCCATCGGATCATCATAGAGATCGAAGGTGCGGGCCTCGATCATGTCGATCAGCGTCTTGCGCGGAAGGCGATGGGTTTCGATCGCCGCCAGAAGTGCGGCGGCGACGGGATTGGCTGCCGTCGACCCGTGTGCGCTGCCTTCCAGCAGATCCCGCCAATATTGCAGCCGCACCTCGCCGGGCAAAGTCTCGTGCACGAGATCACGGATGCGGGCAAGCTCGGCATTGAAGGCATAGAGAGCTGCAAGCGCGCCGCGCTTTTCCTCCGGCGACAAAAGACAGGCAAGATAACGGTCGCGGTCGCTGTCACGGAGCATCGCCAGGCAGATCTCCTGGTTCGTCGCACTATTGGCTTCAGCCATCGTCAGACCGCGATCAATGCCGCAGCGACGGCGCGCTGCTCGGCGAGCATGATATTGAAGGTGCGTACCGCCGCGCCGGTGCTCATCGGATCGGAGGAGATGCCACGCGATTTCAGCGCCAGTTTCAATTCCTCGGGCAGACGGCGAAGCTCAGTTCCGGTGCCGACAAGCAGAACCTCGATCTCGTCAGCCTCATCGAGCACACGCCGAAAATTTTCAGGCGACAGCGGTTTCGACATATCCATGTCCCAACCGTGAATGCCGGAGGGAAGACAAAGGATCGAGCCGCGATGAGACATATCGGCAAAGCGGAACCCGCCATTGCCGTAGCTATCGATCGGCGCGCGCCCGGGGAAATGCGCGGCGCGGATTTCTATGCCTTTTGCCATGTTTTCAAACCACCGTGCCGGATTTTACACCAACATCCGTCTTGTTGCTCTCTTCCCCGTCGGGAGCCTCCGGGCGTAGCCGAAAGACGATCAACACGGGAGCGGCGATATAGATTGAAGAGAAGGTGCCGAGAGCGACGCCGAAGAGCATCATAAAGGTGAAGGAGCGGATGACATCGCCCCCGAAAAGATAGAGCGCGAGCAAGGCGAGCAGCGTCGTCGCGGCGGTCAGAATGGTGCGCGACAGCGTCTGATTGATCGAAGCATCGATCAGGATCGGCAGCGGCATCTTCCTGTATCGCTTCAGATTCTCGCGCATTCGGTCATAGACCACGACCGTGTCGTTCAGGGAGTAACCGACGATGGTCAGCACCGCGGCAATGCTCGTCAGGTTGAATTCTATGCCGGTAAGGACGAAGAGACCGAGCATGATGATGACATCGTGCAGCGTTGCGACTATGGCGCCGACCGCAAACTGCCATTCGAAGCGGATCCAGATGTAGATGAGGATCGCCGCAAGCGCTGCAAGCACGCCGAGCGTCGCCATCATCGTCAATTCGCCGGAGATGGCGGGGCCGACGACCTCGACGCGGCGAAAGTCATAATCCTCCTGGAGCTCGCCGCGCACCAGCGTCGCCGCGGATTGTTCGGCATTTTCGCCGCCGCCTTGGGACGCGATGCTGATCCGCGCATTCGACGGCCCGCCCGTGCGCTCCACACGCACCTCGCCTAGATTGAGATCGTTGAGGCGTGATTGAAGATCGGCGAGGTCGGCATTGCCCTGCTTCGCCGTCGCCTCGATGAGCGAGCCACCGGTGAAATCGATGCCGAGACGCAGGCCGGCGGTAGCAAAGGCGGCCATGGCAATCAGCGAGATGACCGCTGACGCCGTAAAGACATAACGGCGGATTCCCATGAAACGGATATTGGCGTGTTCGAAGAGATCGGTCAGAACGCTCTTCGGCAGATGCCGGGGATGGCGGCCTTTCAGCCAGCCGGCGACGATCGAGCGCGTCAGCGTGAAGGCCGTGAAGACTGTCGTCAGGATGCCGACCGCCAGCGTCACCGCGAAACCGCGGATGGATTCGCTGCCGAGGTAAAAAAGGATGATCGCGGCGATAAAGATCGTGACATTTGCGTCGACGATCGTTGCGAATGCGCGCGTGAAACCGCGGCCGACGGCCTCTGCGAAGGAATGGGTGGTTTTCTCCTCTTCACGGATGCGCTCGTAGATCAGAACGTTCGAGTCGACCGCCATGCCGACGATGAGCACGATGCCGGCAATCCCGGGCAAGGTGAGCGTCGCGCCGGCAAGGCTCAGCACCGCAACGATGAGAATCAGGTTGAAAAACAGCGAGACGACGGCGATGACGCCGAGAATGCGGTAGAGCGCGATCATCAGTGCTGCGACCAGCACGACGGCGACGAGGCCGGCAACAAGGCCACTGAAGATCGAATCAGCGCCAAATCTTGGGCTGACGCTGCGTTCCTCGACGCTCGTCAGCGTCGCCGGCAGGGCGCCGGCGCGCAGCATGATCGCAAGATCGCGGACGCCATCCTCGGAGAAGTTCGCCGAAATCGCGCCCTCGCCGCCAGTGATCGCCGCATCGATAACCGGTGACGACATCACCTGGTCGTCGAAGACGATGGCAAGGTGCTTGCCGATATTCTGCCCCGTCACCTCCGCCAGCCGCTGCGTGCCTTCGGCATCGAGGCGGTAAGTAATCGAGGTATCCTGCGTCTGTGGATCGACGACAGGCTCGATATCGACCATATTGCTGCCGGAGACGAAAGCCGTGCGGTCGACGAGATATGGGATCGGCGGATCATCAAGCGAATAGAGCACTTGCGATGTCGCGGGCCAACGGCCGTTCAGCGCCTCCTGCCCCGACATGCTTGCATCGATCAGATGAAAGGAAAGCTTGGCCGGCTGGTTGAGCAGGTTTTTCAGCCGTTCCGCATCGACCGATCCCAGCACCTGCACGACGATCCGGTCGGCGCCATCGGGGTGAACAAGGAAATTCGCATGGCCGAATCCAGCGATACGGCGGGCAACGATATCGAGCGATCGAGTCCGGGCGGAAGCGACGTCAGCTGTGATGCCGGCGTCGGAAATCTGCAGCGAGAGCTGTCCCTCCTCGCCCCGCCGCAGCGCCACCTCCGGCCCTAAACTGCCGGCAGTCGCCGTCAAAGGTGTCAGGAGATCAACCGCCTTCTGCGTCTCGGCCGGATCGGTGATGCGGACAGTAACGGTCTGGTCATTGCCGGTCAGCCCGGTATAGCGGATGCCGGCGCCACGCAGCGCATTGCGCACATTGGCGACCGCCTCTTCCAGGCGGTCCTTGACGACATCGGAACGCTCGACCTTCAGAACGATATGCGAGCCGCCCTGCAGATCGAGACCGAGCGTCACGCGGTCGTGACGCAACCAGCCCGGCAGAGCGGAACGCTGCTCCTCGCTCAGCAGATTGGGCGCAGCGATGACGATGGCCGCAAACGCGGCCAGCCAAATCAGAAGTGTTTTCCAGCGGGAAAAATGCAACATTCTCTCGACGATCTTCCGATCCGGCGGTCCTGCCGTTATCGCTCGTTACGCTGCGTCGGCCTTGACGGGTTCACCCTTGACCCGCACTTCAGAGATGCCGCTGCGGACGATGCGTACGCGAACGCCGTCGGCAATCTCGACTTCGACTTCCTTGTCGTCGACGACCTTGGTAACCTTGCCGACAAGACCGCCACCGGTGACGACCTGGTCGCCGCGACGGATCGCCTTCAGGGTCTCGTCACGCTTTTTTGCCTGCGCGCGCTGCGGCCTGATCAGCAGGAAGTACCAGACGACCATCAGCGGCACGAACAGGATGATCATTTCGAAACCGGAGCCACCGAAACCGGTTGCGGTGTCGGTCGCACTCTGGGCGAATGCCGGGGTGATGAACATGCTAAACTCCTCAGGCTTCACGGCGGAACACCGCCTCTTTTTTCAGGTTGCCGGACTATAGTTACGGCTTCGGTGAATGCAACAGAAACAGCCGGAAACAGTACCGATTCCGCTGCCTCATAACCTTTCCGGCGTTAAAACGCCATGCTACCCCGCAGCGAAAGATCAAAGCGGATTGCCGCAGCGAAAAACAGGAGGCCTGCGATGACCGAGGAAATCAACAATGCCCTGCTTGCCGAACTGAAACGGCTCGCCGATGCCCTCCAGCGTCTTGCCGGGCCGGCGCCTGCCCTCAACGACTGGGATGCTGCCGACTGTTTCGTCTGGGCGCCTCTGCGCCAGCATCTGCAGCCTGTGAAGAAGCCGAACCGGGTGGCGTTGAAGCTCATCCGCGGCGTCGATCATGTGCGCGACATTCTGCATGAGAATACGGTGCGTTTCGCCGAGGGTTATGCCGCCAACAATGTGCTGCTGTGGGGCGCACGCGGCATGGGAAAATCCTCGCTGGTCAAAGCCGTGCACGAGGATGTCAGCCGCGAAAGTGGTGTCTCGCTGAAACTGGTCGAAGTCCATCGCGAGGATATCTCCAGCCTTCCCAATCTGCTCGACCTCTTGAAGGACACGTCGTACCGCGTGATCGTCTTCTGCGACGATCTGTCCTTCGATCATGACGACACCGCCTACAAATCGCTGAAGGCAGCACTCGACGGCGGCGTCGAGGGGCGGCCGGACAATGTACTCTTCTATGCCACATCGAACCGGCGCCATCTCCTGCCGCGCCACATGATGGAAAACGAGCAGTCGACGGCGATCAATCCGTCGGAGACGGTGGAAGAGAAGGTTTCGCTGTCCGACCGCTTCGGCCTCTGGCTCGGCTTCCACAAATGCAGCCAGGAAGACTATCTCGGCATGATCGACGGCTATGCCGATCACTTCAAGCTCGGGCTCGAACGCGGCAAGATGCATGCCGAAGCGCTGGAATGGGCAACGACGCGCGGGGCGCGCTCCGGCCGTGTCGCCTGGCAGTATATTCAGGACTTGGCCGGACGCATGCGCGTTCACATCGACCGGGTCTAATTTAGAATGATATGCATTGAATGACAAAAGCCCGGCTGTTGCCGGGCTTTTCTCGTTTCCTGGTACGCTATACCTATTCCAGGAAAGTCATCGGGTTGACCGGGGATGCGTCCTTGCGCACCTCGAAATGGACCTGCGGCTGCTTGACGTCGCCGCTCATGCCGGAGACGGCGACGGTTTGGCCACGCTGGATCTTCTGGCCGCGAGCGACGCTCAAAGTATCGGCATTACCGTAGACGGTGACGGTGCCGTCGTCGTGACGGACGAGAACCGTGTTGCCGAGTTCCTTCAGGCCGTTGCCGGCATAAATGACGACGCCATTTTCGGCGGCCTTGATCGGCGTTCCCTGCGGAACCGAGATGTCGATGCCGTCATTGCGGTTGCCGTTGACGTTAGCGCCGTATGAAGCAATGACCTGACCGCGGACCGGCCAACGGTACTTGCCGATGCCGGTCGATTCCGGTGCGGCGGAGCTGACGTCAGATTTCTTTTCGACATCGTCGACCGTCTGGGTGGCGGCCGGCGCCTTGTAGGGCGCTGGCTGAACGGAGGCCGTCTGCTGGGCCGGCGCTGTCTGAGCCGGCTTCGGATCGACCTTCTCGGGCTGGATCGACGCCGTCTTGATATTGTCGGCAGTGCCGTTCGGGATCTTCAGGGCCTGGCCGATCCGGAGCGAGTTGGCCGAAAGTTTGTTGGCGGCCTTCAGATCGTCGATATTGCTACCGGTCGCCTTGGCGATCTTTGCCAGCGAATCGCCTTGCTTGACGACGTAGCTGCCGGCAGGCGCTTTCGGATCCTTGCCGGCGCCGGCCGGAAGCTTGCCGGTAGAATCGGCGCTCGCCATGGTCTTGTCGCGGGCGGAATTGGCGCCGGGAATGACGGCGACGTTCTGCTCAGGAGCCTTCACCGGTTCCGGCATCTTGCCGGGCCTGGAAAGATCGGCCGCCTGCGACGCCGCCTTGGCGGCATTGCCGCCATTGAAGGTCGGGATCAGGATCGCCTGGCCGGGCGCAGCGGCGGAAGCCGTCTTCAGGTTGTTGACCCGCAGGATTTCCTTTTCCGGAACACCGAAGCGCCTGGACAGCGTGGCAACACTTTCGCCCGGACGTAGCGTTACGGAAGGGGCATTGGTCCCGGACCAGCCTGAAACCTTCGGCGTCGTGCCCGTCGTCAGAGTATCGGGCGTCAGCTTCGGCGCAGCCGGGGCCACCAATCGGTTTTTTTCGGCCTGGGGCGCTGAAGGGAAAGGCTGGGCGAGCGCGACTTCCTTTTCCCGCTGGCGGGAAGGCGCAACAGCCGTCGGCGCAGCAAGCTCGGAACGCTGCACCGAGACCGGTGCGGAAGCCATGCGGGCGCTCGACGTGCGGACCGGATCATAACTGGGGCTCGACGGATAAGGCTGGCTCAGCGCACCATTGCCGCCGCCGTAGCCCGACTGGCTGGCAACGGCGGAGCCGCCGAGATCGGCGCGCGGCACCGGATCGCCCTGAGCACCACCCCTGCGCGGAATGGAACTGGTGGTGATCTGATCCTGCCCTGAGGAGGAAAACAAGCCGCCAAACCGTGTCACATCGGAACTGCAGCCTGTTGCGGCACTCGCCAACAGACCCACAACCAGAAGATTACCGGCCGACTTCCCGAACTTCGGCGAAAGACTGAAACGCATTGACTCGACCCACTGAGAACGCAACCATTTGTGAGTCTATTAAAACGCGTTAGTATTACCACGCGGTTAAGATGCTGGAATCAGTGCGGTATTTTTGAGAAGTTGATAACCATAGCTTACGGGTGAAAAATCGTAGAGCTTACAGCAGCGAGGCAAGGCGCGGAACGATCGGCAGATACGGGGCTTCGAACAGTTCTTCGCGTTCGAACCGGCTGCCGGTTTTCGTCAACCGCACCATGCGGCATTCGGTTTCGGAGATCATCAACGGCGCGATCATCGAGCCGCCGGAAACAAGCTGGTCAGTATAAAAGCGCGGCATCGCATTGAAGGCCGCCGTCACCAGGATGCGGTCGAAGGTGCCCTCTCCCTGCATGCCGGCACTACCGTCGGCGTGGCGGATGATAACGTTGCGCAGGCCAAGCGATTCCATGCGCCGCTGTGCCGCCGATGTCAGCGTCTTGTAGCGGTCGATGGACAGAACACGCTCAGCCATTCTGCCGATGACGGCGGCGGTAAAGCCGCTGCCGGTGCCGATTTCGAGGACGCGCTGTCCTGGTTTGACTTTGAGGTGATGCAGGATGCGGACGACAAAATCGATGCCTTCAAGGAAGGAGCCGCATTCGATCGGTATCGTCCGGCTCGAATAGGCATCATCGGAAAATTGCGGCGGCACGAAGAGCGAGCGCTGCGTCTGCTCGACCGCCGTCAGCAGATCGAGGTCGGAGATGCCTTCGGCACGCAATCTAAGGACGAGCGCCGCAAAGCCCTCTTTCTCGGCCAGTCTTGCCGTCAAACCTGTGCTCCGTATCCCAAGGCCCGCGCCACGCGGTCCGTCACGGAATAATCGGTCAGATCCAGTTTCAAAGGCGTTACCGAAATCTTGTTATGCTTCAGGGCATGAATATCCGTGCCTTCGATGAAGGCGCCGGCGCGTTCGCCGAACTTCAGCCAGTAATAGGGAAAGCCCCGGCCATCGGAGCGGGCTTCGACCTGCAGGTTGAAGGCGAGCTTGCCCTGCATGGTCACCTCGGCGCCATCGACCTCGTCGGGACCGCAGTTCGGGAAGTTGAGATTGAGAAACGTGCCCTGCGGCAGGTCCAGAACCATCAGCTTTTCCAGAAGGGCCGGCGCATGTGTCTCGCAGACCTCCCAAGGAACGATGCGCGCGCCGTCCTCATAGAGGTAGGCCTGGCTCAGCGCGAAGGAACGCACACCCTGCATCGTGCCTTCGATGGCGCCGGCGATAGTGCCGGAATAGGTTACGTCGTCTGCGACGTTCGAGCCCGAATTGACGCCGGAGAGAACGAGATCGGGCTTGATGTCCATCACCTGCCGGATGCCCATGATGACGCAATCGGTCGGCGTGCCGCGCAAGGCGAAATGCTTGTCGGAAATCTTGCGTAGCCGCAAAGGTTCCGACAGGCTCAACGAATGGGCAAGGCCGCTCTGATCAGTCTCGGGCGCCACGATCCAGACGTCGTCGGACAGCGTGCGGGCGATCCGCTCCAGCGCGGCCAAGCCTTCCGCGTGAATTCCGTCGTCATTCGTCAGCAGGATGCGCATCGCCTTCAGGCCGCCCGTTCGATTTTGGTCAATCCGCCCATATAGGGAAGCAAAACGTCCGGAATCGTGACGGACCCATCTTCGTTCAAATAATTTTCGAGAACGGCGATCAGGCAGCGGCCGACAGCGGTGCCGGAGCCGTTCAGCGTGTGGACGAACCTGTTGCTCTTGTCGTCCTTGTCGCGGTAGCGCGCGTTCATCCGGCGGGCCTGAAAATCGCCACAGACAGAGCAGGAGGAGATTTCGCGGAAGGCGTTCTGTCCCGGCAGCCAAACTTCGAGATCGTAGGTCTTGCGCGAGCCGAAGCCCATGTCGCCGGTGCAAAGCGTCATCGTGCGGAAATGCAGACCTAGGCGCTTCAGAACTTCTTCGGCGCAGGCCGTCATGCGCTCATGCTCGGCGATGGCGTTTTCGGCGTCGGTGATCGAGACGAGTTCGCATTTCCAGAACTGGTGCTGACGCAGCATGCCGCGCGTATCGCGGCCGGCCGAGCCCGCTTCCGAACGGAAGGACGGCGTCAAGGCGGTGAAGCGGAGCGGCAGCTTTTCCTGATCGAGGATTTCCTCGCGCACCAGATTGGTCAGCGTCACTTCGGCTGTCGGAATGAGATAACGACCGTCCGTCGTCTTGAAGAGATCCTCTTCGAACTTCGGCAGGTTGCCGGTGCCGAACAGGGCTTCAGCGCGCACCATTAGCGGCGAGCTGACTTCGGTATAACCGTGCTCACGGGTGTGGAGATCGATCATGAACTGGCCGAGCGCACGCTCGAGCCTGGCGAGCGACCCGGTCAGAACCGTGAAGCGCGAGCCGGAGAGCTTGGCGGCGCGCTCGAAATCCATATAGCCGAGCCCCTCGCCGATTTCGAAGTGCTCCTTCGGCGTATGGTTCCAGCGCGGCTTTTCGCCGACGACGCGGGTGACGACATTGTCGTGCTCGTCCTTGCCGACCGGAACATCGTCGAAAGGTATGTTGGGGATGCGAGAGAGCGCGTCGGCGAGTTCGGCCGTCAGTAGCCGGTCCTCCTCCTCGATCGCCGGCAGCAGGGTCTTCAATTCGGCGACCTCGGCCTTCAGCTTCTCGGCAAGCTCGCCATTCTTCTGGGACAGCGCCGCGCCGATCTCCTTGGAGGCGAGATTGCGGCGAGACAGCAAGTCCTGCGCTTTCTGCACGGCAGAGCGGCGCTTTTCATCGAGGGCGACGAGGCTTTGGGCCAGAGGCTCCGCGCCGCGCTTGGCAAGAGCGGCATTGAGCGCTTCGGGATTCTCACGGATCCATTTGATATCGAGCATCGTCGTTCCAGATCGTTTGCAACAGAAGTGACCCGGCCAAAGCCTGAGCGGGCTTCGACCGGATGAGACGGCGTTCATGAAAGGATTTCCGGATTGCCGCTCAGACGCTGTCCGTCTTGGCAACGTCCGCGGATTCGGTGTCCTTTTCGACCGCCTGCCGGGCACGCTGGCGCTCTACGAGTCGCGCCGCATGGATGGAAATCTCGTAGAGAAGGATCGTCGGTATCGCAAGGCCGATCTGGGACATCGGATCCGGTGGCGTCAACACGGCGGCGACGATGAAGGCAAGCACGATGGCGAACTTGCGCTTTTCGGCGAGCCATTGCGACGTCAGAAGTCCGACGCGGGCGAGCAGCGTGGTGACGACGGGAAGCTGGAAGACGAGGCCAAAGGAGAAGACAAGCGTCATGATCAGGCTCAGATATTCCGAGACCTTCGGCATCAGCGAGATCGCCACCTCGTCATGACCCGGCGCCTGCTGCATAGACAGGAAGAACCACATGACCATCGGCGTGAAGAAGAAATAGACGAGCGCGCCGCCCATCAGGAACAGGACCGGCGAGGCGATCAGGAACGGCAGGAAGGCCTGACGTTCGTTCTTGTAGAGGCCGGGCGCTACGAACTTGTAGACCTGGGCGGCAATGATCGGGAAAGCGACCACCAGTCCGCCGAACATCGCCACTTTGACCTGCGTGAAGAAGAATTCCTGTGGCGCGGTGTAGATCAGCTGGGCCTTCTCGACGTCGAGATGCGCCCATATTACGGCTGTCTTGTAGGGAATGACTAAGTAGTTGAAGAGATGCTTGGCAAAAAAGAAGCAGGCGATGAAGGCGATAAAAAACGCGCCGATCGACCAGATCAGCCGCGTGCGCAACTCCATCAGGTGCTCGATCAACGGCTGCGGCTTATCTTCGGACTCACCGCTCATGCCTCGTCCTTTTTCTTCATCTGTACCGGCGTCTTCGGCGTTGCAGGCTTCCTGACTGCCGTCGTGCGCTTCGGCTTTTCCACAGGCGCGGCAATGGCAAAGGCGGCCTTATCTGCGGCCTTGGCGCGTGGCTTGCGTACGGCCTTCGGCTTGGCGGCAACCGTTTCGGCCTGGACGATCGCTGCTGCGACGGGTTCAGGCTGCGCAGGCGCCGGCACCAACGGCGGCGTTTCCGGCAGGCTCATCGACGGCGTCGGGGCTGAGACCGCAGCAGGCGGCACCTCGGTCTTGTTTTCCGGGGCCACGGTCGCCTTCTGCAGGTCGGCCTTGATCTCGTTGCCCATCTGGCGAAGCGGATTCATCGCCTCGCGCAGGCTATTCACCGGGTTGAGCTTCTGAGCGTCGCTGAGCGTCTGGCGGACATCGTCAAGCTCTGCCTCGCGCAACGCTTCATCGAACTGCGCGCGGAAGTCACCCGCCACCTTGCGGGCGCGCTGCGTCATCTTGCCGAAAGCGCGCAGCATCGGCGGCAAATCCTTGGGACCGACGACCACGATCAGGACCACCGCGATGACCAAAAGCTCGGTCCAGCCAATATCGAACATGCAAGGCTCCTGGACGGGAAGCGCGGGGGCAGCGCCTTTTCCCGGACTTGGTTATTTCGTTTCGTCGGCCTTGTGATCGACGGTCTTTGCCGTTTCCGGCGCGTCCTCGTCCGTCATGCCCTTCTTGAAGCTCTTGATGCCCTTGGCAACGTCGCCCATCAGTTCCGGGATCTTGCCGCGACCGAACAACAACAGCACTATGACCAGAACGATCAACCAGTGCCACATGCTAAAAGAACCCATTACCCTAACTCCCTGTTTCGTTGTTCCCACGATGTAAGGATTTCAAACACCGTTTCCAACATCACGCCTTTTGAACTGCGCTTAATGTCACGGTATCGCCCTTTGTGACAAGCCATTGACCCGTCGAAAAGTGGCGGCCCCCATTGTTTTCGCCATGCATGGCAAAAGCAAGACGCAAGCCCCTCAATCTTCGGAGGCGCCGCGCGGCGCCAGCAACCCCAGTTCCTCGAGGTCCATCTGGGTTATCGGGTCCTCGTCCTCGGTCAGTTCGTCGTTCATCAACGGCGAGGGAATATTGAAATTCGCCGGAATCCGGCCTGACAGCAAGCCCGCTCCCTTCAATTCTTCGAGACCGGGCAGGTCACGCAGTTCCTCGAGACCGAAATGGTCGAGGAAATCGCGTGTCGTGCCCAGTGTCACTGGCCGGCCCGGCGTGCGCCGGCGGCCGCGAAACCGCACCCAGCCGGCTTCCATCAGCACGTCGAGCGTGCCGCGCGAGGTCTGAACGCCGCGGATATCCTCGATTTCGGCCCGGGTCACCGGCTGGTGATAGGCAATGATCGCCAGCACTTCCAGTGCGGCGCGCGACAGCTTCTTCACCTCGTTTTCATCGCGGCGGATGACAAAGGACAGATCGGCCGCGGTGCGGAAGGCCCAGGCGCCCTCGATCTGCACGAGGTTGACGCCGCGCGGCGCATATTGCGCTTTCAGACGCAGCATGATTGCGCGCACGTCAGCATTCTCAGCCAGACGCTCAGCCAGGAAGCTCTCGGAAACCGGCTGCGAGGAAGCGAAGACCAGCGCCTCGGCGATGCGCTCTGCCTCGATCTCCGCCTGCAAGTCGCGGCCCCTGCCTTCGAAATCGTCCTCGAAATCCTCATCACTCTTCGGATCGATCAAGCCGGCTGCTCCTGCTCCACCACCTGCAGCGTGGCGTGTTTGGGACCGCGGCGCATGTATAACGGCTGAAAGGCGCCGTCCTGGCGGATTTCCAACTTGCCCTCGCGCACCAGCTCTAGCGAGGCGGCAAAAGCGCTAGCGATCGCCGTGACGCGTTCCTCGGGCGCTGCGAGATAGCGCAGCAGATAATGCTCCATCGCTGTCCAGTCGCCGACCTCGCCGATCATCTGGGTCAGCAATTCGCGGGCATCTGTCAGCGACCAGACGCTGCGTCTCTCGATCGTCACATGGGTGACCGCATTGCGCTGGCGCAGCGCCGCATAGGCGGTCAACAGATCGTAGAGGCTGGCCGCATAAGCGGATTGCTGCCGGTCGGGAATATGCTCGGGCGCGCCGCGCATGAAGATGTCGCGGCCGAGACGGTTGCGGTTGACGAGGCCTTCCGCAGCCTGGCGCATGGCTTCGAGGCGTTTCAGCCGGAAGGCGAGCGTTGCCGCCAGTTCCTCGCCGGAAGGACCGTCATCCTTGGCCTGCTGGGGAATGAGCAGCCTCGACTTCAGAAAGGCGAGCCAGGCTGCCATGACGAGATAGTCGGCGGCAAGCTCGATGCGGATGCGCCGGGCGCTTTCGACGAACTGCAGATATTGCTCGGCAAGCGCCAGCACCGAAATGCGCGACAGATCAACCTTCTGGTTGCGGGCAAGATAGAGCAACAGGTCGAGCGGGCCTTCAAAGCCGGCGACATCGATCACCAACGCCGGCTCGTGGCTGGCGCGCTCGGCACCATTTTCCTGCCACAGCTTGTCCATCGGCGTTGCCGCCTGCTGACGCCCCGTGCCCTTGACCGTGTTCACCACCCTGCTCCTCTACAATCAGACCGTCGCAAACATCGCCTCGAATTCTGCCCTCAATTCCGCTTCGTCGGCGGCATCTGCTGCCGTGAAGCCCGCCTCCACCGCTTTTGCGCGGACAAGCGATTGACCGGCGATCTGCGGAACATTTGCCACGACCTCGCGCATCTCGTCCATATGGCCGTTGCAATGCAGCACGATATCGCATCCGCCTGCAATGATATTCGCCGCGCGTTGACCGATCGTGCCGGAAAGAGCATTCATCGAGCTGTCGTCGGAGAGCAGCAGACCGGTAAAGCCGATATGCTCGCGGATGATACCGTCGGTCACTTTGCGCGACGTTGTCGCCGGATTATCGGGATCGATGGCGGTGAAGACGACGTGGCAGGTCATCGCCATCAACTCGTCTTTCATCGCGACGAAGGGTGGGAAGTCATGGGCTTCCAACTCATCGCGCGAGACGGTGACGACAGGAAGTTCCAGATGTGAGTCCGCAAAGCCGCGGCCGTGGCCGGGAACATGCTTCATCACCGGCAACAGGCCGCCGGCCTTCAGCCCCTCGGCAGCCGCCCGGCCCATCGCGATGACGGTCTCGAGATCGCCGCCATAGGCGCGGTCGCCGATGACATTGCTGCTGCCCTCGACCGGCACATCGAGCACCGGCAGACAATCGACATCGATGCCGAGGCTCGAAAGGTCGAAGGCGTGCAGCCGCGACATCGCCCATGCGGCGCGCAGGCCGAGCCCTGGGTCGCGGCGATAGAGATCGCCGAGTTCCCGGCCTGAGGGATAACGCTTGAGAATGGGTGGCCGGATGCGCTGGACACGGCCGCCCTCCTGGTCGATCAGCACCGGTGCATGCCAGCCGACGCTGTCGCGCAGTTCGGCGACAAGATCGGTAATCTGACCTGCCTCCGAGATGTTGCGCCCGAAGAGGATGAAGCCCCAGGGCCGTTCGCCCCGATAGAAGGCTTTCTCTTCGGATGTGAGGGAAAGGCCACTGCAGCCAAGGATCATCGCTTTTGATTCGGTCATTTGAGAATCATAGACGGCGCCCGGCCAAATGCGAGCAAGGTCGAAAGCGATGCACAAAAAAGAGCGGCGGACCGATCCGGCCCGCCGCTCTTGTTATTCCATTCAAACCCGAGACTACTTGGAGATCAGGCAGCTGCCGCCCGCTGCGCGATACTGTTCGCAGAGCGCTGCGGCCTCGTCCTTGGAACCGGCAGGAATACGGACACGGTAGAAAGTGCCCTTGCCGGCGATATCGGCCTTGCGGATCTCATGTGCGCGGCCACCAAGCACACCGGCGAATTTCTTCGACAGGTTGGCATAGGATTTGGTCGCCTCGTCTTGCGACGGCAATGAGGCGATCTGGATGCCGTAGCCGCCGGCGGACGCGGCCTGCTGCGGCTGAGCGGCGACCGGTGCTGCGGCCGCGACCTCAGTCGTCTTCGGCTGCTGTGCCGGCGGTCGGACATTGCCCTTCTCGGTCACGGTGCCGACAACGTTGACGGGCTGCTCGGCCGGACGGGCGATCGGAACCGGAGCGGTATCGGTCGCCGCCCCGGTCTTGACCGGGCGCACCGGCGGTTGGACCGGGGCGGGATTTGCAGCCTGCGTGTCGGCGCCACCTGTCAGCGGCGGCTGTGCCGGCGTCGTTTCGGCAGGTGCTGCAGAACGAGCATCGGCGGAAGCAACCTCGGCGCTTGACGGGAAGCTTGCGGCCGTTCCGCCTACCGGCGGCACCGGCGAAGCCGATTGCGCCGACGGGGCCGTCAACGCCGGCATCGGCTGAGCAGACGATGTCACCGGGGCAGCCGGCTGGTCGACGGCTGCTGGTTCCTCGCGGGCGACCAGCGTGCCATCGGGCTTGACGATCATCGTGCGGACCTTGCGCGGCGAAACGGACGGCGCCTTGTCGGCATCGCTAGCGGGCGCGTTTTCGGCATTGTCCTGGTTCGGCAGCAGCCGAGGATCCTCCGTCTCACCGACTGCGGTCGGTGTGACCTGATCACTCGGGTTGGCGTTCTCGTCGTCCTCAGGCAGCGCTTCCGGTGTCAGCGTGCGCTGGACGACATCGACCGGCGCCTCGTCGGAAGAAACCAACGCCTTCTGCTTCGGCTCCTCGGCAGAACCGGCAACACGGTCGTAGACCGCCTTGTCCTGGTTCGGCACGGTCTTGCCGCCGGGATTTTCCGGAACGACCTTGACCGGCTCCTTGTCCGCAGCGATCACGCGCGGCTCGCCCGATGCGACGATGCCGAGCCCCTCGCCGTTCCAGACGGAGGAATAGACACCGTAACCGACGCCGGCGAAGACCACGAGCACGACGGCTCCGGCAAGCAGCCGGCGCATCGACCGGGCCCGGCTGAAATCAGCCGCCTGGCTTGCCGACTCAATCCGAACTTCGGAGGTTTCGCGGCGCTCGACCGGCTCGCGCACGCTGCGGCGGAAATCCTCCTCCAGCGCCCGTTCGAAATCATCGAGGCCATCGGCGATGGTGGGCTTGACCACCTTTGCCGCTGCGGCAGCCGTATCCGTGGCCGGCGCCGGGTTTTCCCGCGGCTTGGCCGGTTCGAAGAAGCTCGCGATCTCCGCGTCGAGATCGAAATCGAAATCCTGAGTTTTCGCGACCGGAGCTGGCTGCTCGACCGGCGGTAGCGCCGGCACGTGCATGTCCTCGACAGCCTCAGGACGATCCTCCGGATCGGAGATCATCGCCGGATCAAACGGCAAGTCTTCGGTCGAGTCAGCGACAGGCGTCCAGTTGAAGGCCGGAGCCGGAGTTGGAACCTGAGCCTGAGCCCGAACGTGGGACTCAGCAACGACAGCCGGAGCGGGCCGTGCAGGGGCGGAAGCCGCCTGCTGGAAAGCAGGAATTTGTGGCTCAGGCGCAAAAACGGCCGCTGACCTAGGCGAGATGGCAGCGGCCTGCTCGGGAGCACGGACTGCCGGCTCCAGCTGCGGCACGGGCTCAGCCGGAGCCAGCTCTGGCGGTTCGGAGAAATCGAGATCGGCGAGTTCCAGCTCGATGCCGGCAAGATCCAGCTCGAAATCATGGCCGGCGAAGGGATCGTCGGCTTCCGGTACAGGTTGCTGTGCCCGCGAATATGCCGTCGCGGCAGGCTGAGGTGCAGCGACCTCGGCAAGCTGCGGCGCGACCGTTACGGCTTCAGCAGCATAGACCGGAGCAGGCCGAGCGGCAGCCGCGACGACCGGTGCCGGCGCGATCACTTGCGGCTGGACAAATGCAGCGGCAACGGGAGCTGCCTCGATCGATTCGGCCTGCGGCGAAACCGCCGCCGGATTGGGGCGTTGCGGTACCGGATAACGCGAGACGTCGGCGAGCAGATCGTCAAGATCGAAAGTGCCGGCAGTGTGCGGAACGTCGGGCACGACCTCGGTCAGCGCGGCATCGGCCTGGATCTCGCCTTCGACGGCGGCGGCAATGAGATCGAAACCGGCGTCGGACCCGAAATCTTCCAGATCGTCTTCGATTTCGACGAAGTCCTCGACCTCGGCAACCTCTTCCGACGCGATCACCTCGTCGTGGCGATCGAGCTCGGCGGGGAAGCCGAGCGACGGAGACGCGGATTCGAATTCCTCGGACGGCTCGGCAGCGACGATGGGGGCCAACTGCTCGACGGCGGGGGCGGACTGCTCGATTACGGGCTGCGGCTCTGCAGCGGGCAGATCGGCGGAATGCGCTTCAGCCACCGGCGCTGCGGCTGCTTCGACCACAGGTTCGGGCTTCGGCGGAACAACCGATTCCTCGCGTTTCGCGGCGTGGAAATTGGCAAGCGGCAACCTGATACTGGCGGCCGACCACTGCGGCGCCTTGGCGGGCTGCGGCAGCGAAGAGACCGGAGCAGCACCGATCGACAGCTCAAGCTCCTCGATCAGGTCGCGGGCACCGCCGATAGCCGATTGCACCGGCGTCTCGAAAGCGGGCTCGACGGAAAGCTGCTGCGGCCAAGCCGCCGGGTCGGCGGCGGGCGCATCCCAGTTGCTTGCTGCAGGCACAGTTGCTTCCTCAGCCTCAACGGAGGCGACGGAAACCGGCTCTGCAACCTCCGGCCTCTCGGCAGCCGGAGAAACATCGAGAACGGGCTCAATGTAATCTTCGGGGATGACGTCGTCAGAGATCGGCTCGGCTGGCCGGTCGAGCTCTGCGAGCGGATGTGGCGAATCGTAACGGTCGAACTCGCGGCCAAGCTCGTCCTCGAGATCGAGGGCGGGCTCCTGCCGCGCGGGCTCGGTTATCGTGTTTGCTGCAACACGGGGTTCGAAGCCGACGATACGGGCAAGTTCGGCCAACGGATCATCGTCGGCAAACAGGTCATCTTTTCCGCGCGTATCATACGCAAGTTGTTTATCAGCCATGCCTATCCCACTCGCAAACGCCAACTCTGAATTGCCAGCGCATTGTGGGGAAATGGTGACGTTATCGCATTTCGTCCGGTGCGGCAGTGCCTGTAATGGCAAGTCCCGACTTCAAAACCGACGCGACGGCGTACACCAGCCCAAGTCTGGCAATAGTTGATTCTCGGTTTTTATCATTAACAAATCGTAATTCCGGCTGATCTTTACCTTTGTTCCAGTGCGCATGGAAAGAACTAGCGAGGTCGTAGAGGTAAAAAGCGACCCGATGCGGCTCCTGTGACTGGGCTGCAGCCTCGACGATCCGCGGGAATTCGGCGAGCTTGGCGACGAGCTGCAATTCGGCCGGATCGCCAATGCCTGCAACGGTTTGCGCCAGTTCGGCGGCCGAAACATCGAGGTCGCCAAAAGCCTCCCTCGCCTGCCGGAAGACCGACATGCAGCGGGCATGCGCATATTGCACGTAAAAAACCGGATTATCTTTCGACTGTTCCGTCACTTTGGCGAAATCGAAGTCGAGCGGCTCGGAATTCTTGCGATAAAGCATCATGAAACGCACCGAATCACGACCGACCTCCTCGACCACTTCCCGAAGCGTAACGAAATCGCCCGAGCGCTTCGACATCTTCACCGGCTCGCCGTTGCGATACAGCTTGACGAGCTGGCAGAGCAGCACCGTCAGTTTCGCCTTACCGTCCGAAACGCCACGTGCAACCGCTTCCAGGCGCTTGACGTAGCCGCCATGGTCGGCGCCAAGCACATAGATCATCTCGTCGAAACCGCGGTCGAACTTGTTCTTGAAGTAGGCGACGTCGGCGGCGAAATAGGTGTAGGAGCCATCCGACTTGATCAGTGGCCGGTCGATATCGTCACCGACTTCGGTCGAGCGGAACAGCGTCTGTTCGCGATCCTCCCAATCCTCAGGCAGTTGTCCCTTCGGTGGCGGCAGCGTGCCTTTGTAGACATAGCCCTTGAAGGTCAGGTCGTTAATCGCCGTGCGGATCGCGGCTGCACCATGGGCATGCAGCGTGCGCTCGGAGAAGAAGACGTCATGATGGACGTTCAGCGCCGCCAGGTCTTCGCGGATCATCACCATCATCGCATCGATGGTGCGATCCTTGACGATCGGCATCCATTGGTCTTCCGGCATGTTGTGCAGCCGTACGCCGTAATCGGCTGCAAGCGACTGGCCGACGGGCACGAGATAGTCGCCTGGATAGAGACCCGAGGGAATTTCGCCGATCTTTTCGCCGAGCGCTTCGCGATAGCGCAGGAAAACCGAACGGGCGAGCACGTCGATCTGCGAGCCGGCATCGTTGATATAGTATTCCTTCTCGACGTCGTAACCAGCAAAGGCGAGCAGGTTGGCGAGCGCATCACCGACGACGGCACCGCGGCAATGGCCGACATGCATCGGGCCGGTCGGATTGGCCGAGACATATTCGACGTTGACCTTCCGGCCCTCACCAAGCGTCGAGCGGCCGTAATCGATGCTCGCGCCGATCATCGCAGCGAGCAGCCGCTGCCAGTAGCCGACGGCCAGACGGATGTTGATGAAACCCGGGCCGGCGACCGAAACCTCGGCGATGTCGGCATCCTCCCTGAGCTTGGCGATGATGATGTCGGCCAGCGCGCGCGGGTTGGTTCCGAGCGGTTTTGCCAGCACCATGGCGGCATTGGTCGCGACATCGCCATGGCTCGCGTCACGTGGCGGCTCGACGGCGATGCGGCCGAAATCGAGCTCGGATCGCTTTTCCCTGACCAGATCGATCTGTTCAAGGGCGGTTTTGATCCTGGCTTCGAAGTCGGTAAAAAGGTTCATCACACTCTTCCATGCATAGGCTGTGCCAAAGGCTTAAATCGGCCTTCGGCGGGGCGACCGCTGCCTATCGCAAATCCGGAGTCTGGTCAAACAATCGCCTGTGGGCGCTGATCGCATAGGTGTCGGTCATGCCGGCGAGATAATCGCCGACATGGCGGGCCTTCGGCGCATCCGACAGGCCGGCGATATGATCGACCCAGTAGTGGCTCTGCATCTCCTTGGGATTGGCCATGTAGGCGGCAAAGAGATCGGTGACGATCTGCGCCGCACCCGCACGGATGCGCATGATATCGGGATTGCGGTAGATACGTTTGAAGAGCATCGCCTTGATCAGCCTGTCGGTCTCGGCCATGTGATCGGAAAACGTGGCGATAACCCGGTCGGCACCGCGAATGTCGGCTGCGCTCTCGGGGCGCAGCAGGGAAAGGCGTGCCTGCGCGACGCCGATCACGTCTTCGACCATGCGGGTGATCTGCCGGCGCATGATCTCATGGGTGAAGCGGCTCGGCTCCAGATGCGGGTATCGCGCCCTGACCTCGGCCATCAGCCCGGCGAGAAACGGGATTTCCTCCAGCATATCGAAAGTCAGGTAGCCGGAGCGCAGGCCGTCGTCGATATCGTGGGTGTTATAGGCGATGTCGTCGGCGATCGCCGCGACTTGGGCCTCGAGGCTGGCATAGGTTGCAAGCTCGAGATCGTGCAGCTCGCAATAATCGAGGATCGGCTGTGGAACGGGACCGCGCGTGCCGACACCTTCGGGCGTCAGCAGCGGACCATTGTGCTTGACCAGACCTTCGAGGCTTTCCCATGTCAGGTTGATGCCGTCGAATTCGGCATAACGCCGCTCCAGCTTGGTCACGATGCGCAGCGATTGTGCATTGTGGTCGAAGCCGCCATAGGGCAGCAGCACCTCGTGCAGCGCGTCCTCGCCGGTATGACCGAACGGCGTGTGGCCGAAATCGTGCACGAGCGCCACGCCCTCGGCCAGATCCTCGTCGAGCTTCAGGGCGCGGGCGAGCGCGCGGGCAATCTGCGCCACCTCGATCGTGTGCGTGAGCCGGGTACGGTAATGATCGCCGTCCTGAGCGATGAAGACCTGGGTCTTGTGCTTCAGCCGTCGGAAGGCGGTGGTATGGACGATGCGGTCACGGTCGCGCTGGAAGTCGGAGCGCGTCGGGCTTTCATCCTCCTGATAAAGCCGTCCGCGCGTCGTCCAGGGGTCGGCCGCATAGACCGCCCTTTCACCGCTGCCGAAACCCAAAGCACGCCTATCGATCGTCATTGTTCACCGTCATCCTGCATGTTGCCGCATCTGCCCATTGACGCCGCTTTGCGCTCTTCATACCTATAGCCCGAAGAAACGGCAAAGAGGTGCTTTCTCAACCACCTCGGCGCATCATGGCCTTTTTACGAAGATCATGATAAGTTTGTTTGATATCAGGCATTTGAATATTCGAGTGCCAAAACCCATTCTCTCCGGATCTTGACCCCGGCAGGAGGAAACATGACGGATACGAGTGTAACCCTTTCAGATGCCGCAGCAAAGCGTATCGCTGCGATCGTCGGCGCCGAGGCCGGCAAGAGCGCGCTGCGCGTCTCCGTCGAAGGCGGCGGCTGCTCGGGCTTTTCCTACAAGTTCGACCTTGCCGACAGCGCTGATGACGACGACGTCGTCGTCGAAAAGAACAATGCCAAGGTGCTGATCGACAGCCTTTCGCTCGTCTACATGGCGGGTTCCGAGATCGACTTCGTCGACAATCTGCTCGGTCAATCCTTCCAGATCAAGAACCCGAACGCAGTGGCAAGCTGCGGTTGTGGCACCAGCTTCTCGATCTGAAGATCCGAACGCACTGCGTTCTCCCCATCGAACCGGCCGAAGATAATGCTTTCGGCCGGTTTACCGTCTTGTCCGACGACGAAAGACCACGATAAAAGAAGCGCACTAAAGCGCACCGCCTCGAAGCTGATTCATGCGGCGCGCTTTAGTTCTTTTGTTTTTATGCATGCCGTTATCCAGAACCGCTGCACATTTCTGGGCGACATGCATTATGCGCAACGGGACAGAGCCATGAAGATCGCGACCTGGAACATCAATGGCGTCAAGGCGCGCATCGACAATCTTACGCAATGGCTCAAGGATTCCGATCCGGATATCGTTTGCCTGCAGGAGATCAAAACGGTCGACGAAGGTTTTCCAAGGCTCGAGATCGAGGCGCTCGGTTATCACGTCGAGACGCACGGTCAGAAGGGCTTCAACGGTGTGGCCATTCTCTCGAAGAGTTCACCTTCCGAAGTGAACCGCGGCCTGCCCGGCGATCCGCTGGACGAACAATCCCGCTTCATCGAAGCGGTGTTCACCCTGCCCGACACACGTATCCTGCGCGTCTGCTGCCTCTACCTGCCGAACGGCAATCCTGTCGACACGGAAAAATATCCCTACAAGCTCGCCTGGATGGAGCGCCTGCGGACGTTTGCAGCCGAGCGGCTGGCCTATGAGGAGATGCTGGTCCTTGCCGGCGATTACAATGTCATCCCGGAACCGCACGACTGCTTCGATCCCAAGGTCTGGGAAAGCGATGCGCTGTTTCTGCCGCAGACGCGGGAGGCGTTCCGCCGGCTCGAAAATCTCGGGCTGACGGATGCCGTGCGCGTGACGACGGATGCGACGCAGCTCTATTCCTTCTGGGATTATCAAGCCGGCGCATGGCCGAAGAACAACGGCATCCGCATCGATCATCTGCTGCTGTCGCCTGAGGCCGCCGACCGGATGACGTCGGCTGCAATCGAAAAACACGTGCGGGCCTGGGAAAAGCCGTCCGACCACGTACCGGTCATCGCTTATTTCGATTTCACGGCCTGAGGCTTTTCGCCTTGATACTAGTCGTCGGAGCTAGTTGCGATGCTGTGCGAGAGGGATACCGCCGTGCGGCGGTCGGCCTCATTGGCAACGGAGAAGGCCTGTTCCTGCAGCGCTTCCATCCAGCTGCAATCCTTGGGCTTGCAGCGGTCGAGCGCGGCCGTCATCAGCGCCAGGCCGCGGGCCGTCTGGCCCTCGTCGAAAAGAATATTGCCGAAGACCGCCATGGCGCCTGGGTGACCGCTCTTGCGGGCCTGGTTCAGCCATTTCTTCGCCTGCTGCGGGCTGGAATTGCCGCCCTCGCCGGCCAGCATCATCTGCGCCAGCTGGAACTGCGCCTCGGGGACGCCAAAGGTGGAGGCCACCTGAAAATAAAGCTGGCGCGCCTGGCTGAGGTCGATCCGGACCGGACTGCCTGATATGCCGTGTTTGTAATAATTGGCGAGCGACAGCAGCGCGTTGACAAAGAAGCCGGTATCTTCCGAGCCCGGTTCGACGCCCTGCTGGGCGATTTCGCTGTAAATCTTGAAGGCTTCGAAATCATCCTGCGTGACACCGTCGCCATCGGCATACATATTGGCGAGCGCCCAGCGTGAGCCGGTGTGCCCCTTTTCAGCAGCGTATTTATAGGCTTCGACCGCCTCTTCCTTCTGTCCGTTCTTATAGGCCTTGAAGCCGAACTTGAAGAGGTCGAAGGGTCCGGATTCCTTGCTGACGCCCGCCTTGATGTCAAATGCGCGGACCGGGCCGGACAGCGCCAGCGCTACGGCCATCGACATGCCCATCAGCATGAATTTGAACAGTCTGAACTCGGACGTCACCATTTCAACCGATTTCTTTCGCTCATCGCAGGCAGGAAGCAGCGGCGCTCGCGCTGTGCATTCCGCGGATGTATTTCTTCGAGGCGAGCGATCCCGCGGCGAGCTCCATGGCTCCTTTGCCCGCGTCGCATCCAGCCCACTGGCCCTCTCTCGAAGGCCGAATTTTCAGCGCATCATTCAGAACCACCCGGCTCACGGCATGGCCCGACAGCAATCTCCGTGGCAGGCTTTCGACAGTTGCGGCATCCGCCTTCCCGCCTTCACCATAATCGTAAACAACAAATGTGACGAAACCGGTATCGACATCTCCAGGAAAGCCGTGCCGCTCATCCGAGCGGGCCGAAAACGACAACAAAGAACGGCTCGACGGCGCCGCCGTGAGACCGGATTGGCGGTCGCAACAGCCTTGTGCAGAAAGCGAAACGGCCGCAATCAAACGATTGTTGCCAATCGTATCGCGCGATCTGTTGTTGCCGGAAAAAAATCGACCCATGCTACTATTTACACGCACCGTAAGCCTGCCCATCACCTTGCCCGCAAATAGCGCTGCGCCCTCTTTGTGGCGGGAAATGGACAATTTCACCCCGCTGCCACCTTACGGCAATCGTCGTAAAAAAGTGTTGCTGAATCGTCACAAATCAGAACGTCCATTTGTCTTACGGAGTGCTCAAAAAAAGCCCGGCAGACTGCCGGGCTCTCAAACCTCTACTTGGGACGCAGGGTCAGAACTTGATCTTTACGCTGGTGGAAAGCGCCGCCACCAGATCGTCGCCGAAGGAATAAGAGACGTCGTCGCCGTAAGTCTTGCCGTTATAGACGAAGGTGCCGGATTCACCGGCGGTCATGATGCCGAGCGCACCGGCCAGACGCCATTCGACGTTTTCGACCGGCGTATAGGAAACACCTGCGCCAAGCGTCCACGTGTCGGTTTGGGCGCCGTAGCCCTGGCTTGTGCCGCGATCCCAGGTCAGGCTGAGGGCGCCTGCCCATTGGTCGTTGAACTTGTGGCCGACGCCGCCGCTGATCGTCCAGCCGTCGCGATACAAGAGGTCGAGCGAGGTGAGTTGGCTGCCGGCGTTGCAGGCGACGACGCCCTTGGTGGCCTTCGGGCAGAAGGCGATCGACTGAAGCACGCTCCAGTTCGTCCACTTGACCGAACCGAAGGCAAGCCAGTCGGGGGCAATGCCGCTCTGCAGCTTCAACTCGACGGAATCGGGCGCTTCGGCCGAACCGTAGACGGGCGTGACGATACCGAGGTAGGGATTGGTGGGACTGACGGCCTTCGGCACCTCGGTCAAGTCGACCGTGCCCGTGAGATCGTCATACTTGACCTTGCTGTTATAGACCAGGCTGGCGCGAAAGGCATATTCCGGGATTTCGTAGGCGACGCCCGCCCGCCATCCCCAAGCCTGGTCGGCAAGGTCCAGACGGCCAGTGCCGTCATAGATTAGTGCGGCCGGCAGAGTGGTGATCGGGGCGACGAGGCGCGTCTTGAACCCCTCGACCGTCTGGTAGAATCCGCCACCGATCAGGCGAAGCTGTCCGGGACCCATGTCGAAACGATAGGAGCAAGTGGCACCGTAGTTGCGGGTGCTGATCTTGGTTTCGATGTTGTTGTTGACGCCCAGCCAATCAGTGCCGGGATTGGTGTGTGCGCCGAAGGGCGTTGAATAATCGCCCAAGCAGTCGATGGCGTCTCCGAAACCAACCTTTACCCCGAGATAGGGGACCCAGTAATCCTCCGTCTCATCCGCTGTGGTCGAACCACCGCCGACGCCGTTGGTGCCGAGGCCGTCCGAGGCTTTGGTGTCCTTGACGTTCGTCAGCCTGCGCTGCGGCATGACATAGGTCGCACCGGATTGCACCGAGAACCGCGAATTGTCGAAGAGAAGGTCGATATTGTATCCGCCGCGCTCCAGACCGCCGGCGAAGGACGGCGATGCAAGCGACGAAAAAAGAACGAGCGACGTTACGCCCTTGGAAAACCTACGCGATGCCATTGTGTCTCCCCCACTCCAGCAATTGATGTCACGTCACTCTAGTAAGTGTTCGCTCGACATGGCAACGCGCGCCACGGCAGCGCTTCCAGGCATTGCAGCGACTAGCTTACGTAAAGAAATTGACGGACACGTCAAAAAATCTGGTTAATAAAATTTTATTCCCAGGTTATCGGTTTTAAGATGGGCTTTTGGGTTTTCATTCCAAACATTGCAGAAGCTGTATCAATCCGACAACAGTGGCAGTTTTCACCCCCAGGAGGTCCGTCCAGCCGTAATCCACAGGCTCAGCGCCTGAAATCAGCCGCTTTCAGGCCGAATCACGCGCGCCGAAACCAATGAAAAAGACGCGCCCGAGGAGGGACGCGCCTTTGAAATAAAATACCAAAACGGGCGATGAACCTTACCCGGCTTCGCTTACCCTGGAGAGGGCAGTGTTCAAGCTGGCGATCTGGCCCTTCAGCTCGTCGAGGCGCTCGCGTTCGGCCTCGACCACTTCGGGATTGGCGTTGGCGACGAACTTCTCGTTGGAGAGTTTGCCGTTGATGCGCGAAATCTCACCTTCCATTTTGGCGATCGCCTTTTCGAGACGGGCCTTTTCGGCGGAAAGGTCGATCAGATTGCCGAGCGGCAGGCAGATGGTAGCCTCCGCGACGACGATCTGAGCAGCCCCCTTCGGCGCATCGTCGGCCAGCGATATTGCCTCGACACGGGCAAGCCGCTTGATGGCGGCGTCATGGCGGAACAGACGTTCGCGCGTCAGGTTGTTGGCCTTGACGACGACGAGCGGGGCTGTCGCCGACGGCGGTACGTTCATTTCGGCGCGTACTGAGCGGATGCCGGAGACGAGGTCGATCAGCCAGTTGATCTCGTCGGCGGCCGCGTCGTCGGCATAGGAGGGCGCCGGCCATTCGGCATGGCAGACCAAGGTGTCGCGCTCTTTGCCCTCGCCTGCCGTATGGGCCCAAAGCTCTTCGGTCATGAAGGGCATGAAGGGATGCAGCAGCTTGTAGATCTCTTCGAGAATATAGGCGCTGCAGGCCTGGGCCTCGGCTTTGGCACCCTCGTCCTCACCATTGAAGACCGGCTTCAGGAGCTCGAGATACCAGTCGCAGACCTCGTTCCAGACGAAGCGATAGAGCGCGCCGGCGGCATCGTTGAAGCGGAAGGCTTCAAGCGCTTCCGTAACGTCACGTTCCGTACGGGCAAGCTCCGTCAGGATCCAGCGGTTGATGGTGAGTTCGGCCGCCTCGGGCACAAAATGCGGGTCGCTCTTGACACCGTTCATCTCGGCGAAGCGCGTGGCGTTCCAGAGTTTTGTGCCGAAGTTGCGATAGCCGGCGATGCGGGCCGGATCGAGCTTCACGTCGCGGCCCTGCGCCGCCATGATCGCCAGCGTGAAACGCAGCGCGTCGGCGCCATATTCATCGATCAGTTCCAGGGGATCAATGACGTTGCCCTTGGACTTCGACATCTTCTGCCCATTCTTGTCGCGCACCAGCGCGTGAATGTAGATCGTATGGAAGGGTTCGACAGGATCGCCATTCTCGTCCTTCATGAAATGCAGGCCCATCTGCATCATGCGAACGACCCAGAACGGGATGATATCGAAACCGGTGACCAGAACACTCGTCGGATAATAGCGTGCGAGTTCCGGCGTTTCGTCCGGCCAACCGAGTGTCGAGAATGGCCAGAGCGCGGAGGAGAACCATGTGTCGAGCACGTCCTCATCCCGCGTCAGGATCTCGCCCGGCTTGAAGTTTTCGAGCAGGTCCTCGACATAAGCCTTCATTGGTCCTTCATGCGAGAGGTAATGCTGGATCGCCGCCTGCAGCGCCTCTTCCTCTGTCTGTTCGACAAAGACCTGGCCGTCCGGGCCATACCAGGCGGGAATCTGATGCCCCCACCAGAGCTGGCGAGAAATACACCACGGCTCGATGTTCTCCAGCCAGTTGAAATAGGTGTTTTCCCAGTTCCTGGGAATGAACCTGGTTCTTCCCTCGCGAACGGATTCCAGCGCGGGTTGTCCCAACGTCTTGTTGTCGACAAACCATTGTTCAGTCAGCCGCGGCTCGATAGGCACGCCGCCGCGGTCGCCGTGCGGCACCATGTGCTTGTGCGGCTCGATCTTGTCGACGAGGCCGGCCTCTTCGAAAATCTCGACGATGATCTTGCGCGCGAAGAAACGGTCCTGTCCTTCCAGACGGTCCCAGGCGCCATGCAGCGCTGCCGGATTGTCGAGACCTTCGAGGAAGTCCTCGTTCTCCTTGATGGTAATCGTGGCATCGACATTCATGACATTGATGGTACGCAGCTTCGCGCGTTTGCCGACCTCGAAGTCGTTGAAATCATGCGCAGGCGTGATCTTCACCGCGCCCGTGCCGGCCGTCGGATCGGCATAGGAATCAGCGACGATCGGTACCTTGCGGCCGACGATCGGCAGGATGACATGCTTGCCGACGATCGATTCATACCGCTCGTCTTCGGGGTTGACGGCAATGCCGGTATCACCCAACATCGTCTCCGGCCTCGTTGTCGCGACGACAATATAGTCACGCGTCTCGAATTCGGTCGGCTTGCCTTCCTCGTCGAATGCAATCGGATATTGGTAGGTGACACCCGGCTCTAGCGGATAGCGCAGATGCCAGAGATGGCCCTTTACCTCGTGCTGCTCGACCTCCATGTCGGAAATGGCAGTCAGGAGTTTGGGGTCCCAATTGACGAGGCGCTTGTCCTTGTAAATCAGGCCTTCCTTGTAGAGTGTGACGAAAACTTCGAGGACGGCCTTCGACAGGCCCTCGTCCATGGTGAAGCGTTCGCGCGACCAGTCGCATGAGGCACCAAGGCGCTTCAGCTGGTTGAAGATCAGGCCACCCGATTCAGCCTTCCACTCCCAGACCTTGTCGATGAAGGCGTCGCGGCCCATTTCGCGGCGGCCGGGCAGCTGCTGTTCCATCAGCTTGCGCTCGACGACCATCTGCGTGGCGATGCCGGCATGGTCCATGCCCGGCTGCCAGAGCACGTCCTTGCCGCGCATGCGCTCGAAGCGAACCATGATGTCCTGCAACGTGTTGTTGAGCGCATGGCCCATGTGCAGCGAACCGGTAACGTTCGGCGGCGGGATGACGATGGTGAAGGTCTCGGCCCCGGGCTTGGCGTTCGCGCCGGCGCGGAAGGCGTCGTCCTCATCCCATTTTGCAGCGATTTTGGGTTCGACGGCAGCTGAATCATAGGTCTTGTCGAGCATTTTCTGACCAATTTCGAGGTTCGAGGATGGCGTTTGTAAATAGGATGGCTACCGGCAAGTCAATAAAAAAGCCGCCCCGGAGACCGGAGCGGCTTTTCAGGAAAAAGCAATCCGATCAGCGGCGCGGGCCGCGCGCCACGCGCTCGATCTCTTCACGCACCAACCGCTCGACCAGCGTCGGCAGATTGTCGTCCAACCATTCGCGCAGCATCGGGCGCAGCATATCCTCTGCAATCTCGTCCAGCGAGCGGCGCTCCGCACCGTCGATCGCGGCGGCGAGCTCCTCGAAAGAGCGGCTGATCTGCAGACCGGCATCCTGTGAAAGCAGCGTCGGCTGGACCTCGTCCATGACGCTCGGCAGAAAACGTTCGGCCGACGACCGTGCGGGTTCCAAAACCGGCGGCATTGTTTCGACGGCGGGCGCCGGCTCGTCGATTGCGACCCGCGGTGCTTCCGCATAGACCGGCTCGGCCGGCTGCTCGATCACCGCCTGCGGAACGGGTGCAACGCTAGCCGGAGGAAAACCAGGCTGCGCCGGCTGCGGCTGCGGTGCTGCTGCACGCGGCGGCTCCGGCATCACTGCCGGCTGCGGTTCGGGCTGGCGGAAGCCGCTCGGAATCTCACGCAGTGCCTGACCGGCCTGCACGGCGCTGCGCTCGGAGGCGGCGCGCACGCGGGCGGCGACATCGGCAAGCGACAGGGCGCGGGCCGGCACTTCTGCTTCAGGGGCGGTGCCGGCCGAATTGGCGGCGACGAAACGCGGATCGGAGGAGCGCATGGCCGGTTCGGGGAACTCCACGCCGGCATAGGTGTCATCCACCGTCAGATGGATTTCGGAGCCGTTCTCGTCCTCATCGGCGCCGTAGACCGGCGGCAGGGATGCGGAGATCGCCTTGCCGGCGCCGGGCTCATTGCTTTCGATGATCTGGCGAATGGAGGCCAGAATTTCTTCCATGGACGGTTCACGCGCTACACCTGGCTGAGCCATTTCAATCCCCGTTATCCAAAAACAACAACCGGATGATGTGGAGCGTTCACCCGAATCACCACGACCTTAGAATACCCCAGGCAGGAAAAAAATCATCGCGAATCAAATGAATGCGGCCATGCACAGTTTTGTTACCCGATGTTTGCGACCTGGCGGCATCAGGGTAATTCATGTTTGTGAAGGCTTTCCAGCGGCACGAACAAAAACCGAGCACTAATGACAAGCCTTGCTCTTTACTCGGCGTCATCCTCGGCCTTGTGCCGAGGATCTGCGACAGAGAAATAGGCAGGCCTATTAGCCGGTCTGACAGGCCCCATTGACGCCCGTTGCTGAATTCATCGAAAAACCGCCTCAGAAAACGAATTCGCGCGCCTTGGCGAAACCGGGCAGCGGCTTCACGGAGGCATTGAAGAAGACGTTTTCCGAAACGGCGCCGCGCTCGGCGACGAATACCTTGGCGCGGGCAGCATTGCCGTAACCTTCGACGGTGATCAAACGGCCGCCATCACGCAATTGACCGAGAAGAGCCGCCGGAACCTCCTCGACTGCGCCATTGACGAAGATCAGATCATAGGGAGCGCCGGCAGCGTAGCCCTTTTCGAGTGGTCCGGTCACGACTTCGACTTTGGCATAGCCGGAAAGCTGCGCCTTCGCCTCGGCGGCCAGCGTCTCATCGCATTCGAGCGAGATGACGGAGCCGGCAATGATCGACAGCAGCGCCGATGCGTAACCCGTACCGCAACCGACTTCGAGGACGAAATCATTCTTGGTGATCGCGGCCAGTTGCAGCAGCTTGGCGAGCGGCGATGCCTCCATCAGGAATCGGGCCGGCTTTCCCGGTGCTGCGGCCGATATCTCGACATCGTTGTCGATGTAAGCCAGCAGCTTCGCCTTCTCCGGCACGAATGCCTCACGCGGCACGGAGAGAAACGCCGTCAGCACGGAATGCGAGGTAACGTCCGTCGTGCGAACCTGGGTGTCGACCATCTTTGCGCGCGCTGCTTCGAAATCCATCATGTCCTCTGGCTCTTGAAAGCGGTTCCTATCCTTCGTCTCTTAATCCCCGCCACGGTTGCTTTCAAGGCTTGGCAGCCTCCGGCGTAAAGAATCCGGCAGGCGCATCTTCCGCGCCACAGGGGGATTGAAGCGCTGCAACGCAAACGTGGAATCCCCTGCCCCGTCATGTTATGATCCTCAACGGAGGAAATAAGGAGGAGCAGGCAATGTCTGCGATTTTCGAGCATTTCTCGCTGTTCGATTTTTTCATCGTCGCAGCGCTCATCGGCATATTCTGCTGCGGGCTGCTTGACGGCGAAACGACCCTGAAGTGATTGGGCGCCGAAGGGCGCTCAGAGATATTCCCGGCATATCGTCTGCGGCAATCTCATGCAGGCAGACGCGGGTTTGATTTGCGCTCGGTTCGTTTGAAATCACGGCGCGACCCCGCTGCCCGCTACGCATGTTGCCAACAGTAGCCAGCACTTCCAGCCTCGACCGCCTCACGCACATTAACGTTACGTCAACCATTTTGTTGCGGCGCCCTCACCTTTCGCTATGGGTGTGCGCATGCAAACCTTTCTGATAAAATCGCGTGATATAGAAGCGCTTCACTACAATGCCGATGCCCGCCTGCTGCTGATCAAATACAGCAGCGGCGACATTCGCAGCTTCACCGGCGTTTCGCCGCGGGCCATGCGACGGCTGCTCGGCGCTGGTCCCGAAATCGGTAGCGGGTCTGGATCAAGCGATCTGGAATATCAGGCGCAAATCCGCAAGGGCGGCCTGAAGGCGCTTCACCGCCTCAGGGGAATCAATCCGTCGCAGTTCGATTTTTCGGCCCGCCCGCGGATCTGGTAGCCGTGCGTTTCAGACGCGACGCCTCGTCGCTTAACCGGCCGCAGCCAGGCGGTATACGTCGTGTGGAAAATTTTGGAGGCCTCGCCCGGAATTGAACCGGGGTACAAGGATTTGCAGTCCTCTGCGTCACCACTCCGCCACGAGGCCTCACGCGCTCGTTATCTGAGCCGTGGCGAGCGTTTAGAATGATCATAAGGAAATCGCAAGAGGGCATTTCGGAAAAACGCCATTCCGCTGCTGCCGAAAAGGCCATTTTCCCATCCCGGAACGGCGCGGGCGCAGGCTGGGATTTCCATGGCCGTGACGATGCCCTATTTCCTGCCAATGTTTGCATTTGAAACGAATTGTCAGCTTGACGATCGTGCTGTTGGCCTCATATTGCCCCCGGGAGGGTGATAGGAGCTGCAATGGATTGGGCTGCCCTCAAATCGAAGCACGTGCATGCGGCATACGACGCCGACAGCCGGGATCTCCACGTAAAATTCCCGGGTTCTCCACCAGTGAAACATGCGGATATTCCGCCGCACGTCTACCAGAACCTGCTGGAAACGAGTGATCCGCACTTCTATTACAGTTATTATGTTGCGCCTTCCCGCGTATCACGGGGTGGGCGACATCCGGTCTCGGTCTCCCACGCGCTGAAGCTCGTCCTCCTGCTTGCCGTCTGCAGCCTCCTCATGGTGACCAGCCTCGATCCGGGTCCCAGTGGAGTGTTCGAGGAAAGCGAACTCAGGTCGAATTAGGCCCAAATTCGCATAGGCGGCGTGCCCGGCTCAATCGCTGGGCCTGCGGCAAGGCGACTGGCTGCTGGGTCGACATTGTCGGTTCTGTTCTGATTGCGATAACGGCGATCGTCGCGGTGGCGATCGTTGCTGCCATCACGCTCGTTCCGGCCGTTGAAATTGCGATAGTTACGAGGTCCGTTATAGCCTCCGCCTTGACCTTGGTCGATCACGCATCCCTCGGGACGGCGGCAGACGCCGCGAGCGTCAAAACCCCGGCTGTCGAGGGCCTCGGCAGGAACGCTTGAAAAAATCGCCGCCGCTGACACAACGACGATAAATAATGCCTTCATTTCCTCACCTGGACCAATTGGCGCGTTTTCGCATTTTACAATCCATAAACCATGAAGGCAAAAGCCATTCAGGGTTTCGCCAAATCTGTCTGGAGATGACTGTCAGCCAGCCGGGTCCCGCCGCCTGTGCCACCAGACCACCAGCCGCCGCCGGAGCCTGCGCGCGACAGGCAGATCGTGCGAAAGCACCAGGAGGCCGAGCGGCAGCATCCAGAATCCCAAGATTGGCAGGAAGCCTAAGAACCCGCAAAGAATGAGGGCCACGCCGATCGCCATCCGCGCGATGCGCGAACGGGGCATTCCGATGCTGAAGGAGCCGAGCATAAGCCTGCCGCTTGCATGATCGATGCCGAAGCGCCCCGCCCGCTTTTTGGGCCTTTCGCCGGCCCTCGTCTGTTCGCGATCATTCCGATTCGTCATTCCCCAGAGATGGGCACAGGCATCCCAAATACAAGTTCATTTCATTTTTTTGAAAAAACCGCTTGGCAAATCGGGCAAGCATTTGTATTAGCCCACTCACACCGCGCCAAGCAGTGATCCCTGGTAGCTCAGCGGTAGAGCATTCGACTGTTAATCGACAGGTCGCCGGTTCGAATCCGGCCCGGGGAGCCATTTTCAAGTTAATCGCCTGTTTCGTTGAGAAATCCGAAGACAGGCGTTTTCTTCTCACTTTTAGCCCTAAATCAGCATCCCCCTAATCCTTGCGAAAATCCACAAGACGCATAAATTCAATCCATCGGATAGCTTTTGCTGGTGACCACGGATGAACTGGCACCGTGCTGATGCAATCAAAGAAAGGTCGGGTCGAATGCTCCCCCCGACCTTTTTTTTGTTCAGACGCCGGAAACAAAACGCCCGCCGAGTTGCTGCTCGACGGGCTGCTGTGGTGGTGTGGTGAGGTCAGGCCGACGCGACTGTGACCGGGTTACTGCCGACTAAAAATCGAAATACACGGTCACACCTGACCGACGACGATAGCCGTAATCGTTGCGATAGCCGTAATCGTCGCGATAGCCGTAATAGTCGCGATGCCCGTAATACCGCGGACGGTAGCACGAACCGTAGTACCGGCAGTCGCGGTAAGCGTACCGGCGGTTCTTCCAGTGGCCATACGCATATCCATTGCCGTGTCGACGGTGTTTGACCTGCTCGACGTCGGCGGTGTGCATTGCAACTGGTTTCGGCACGACGATCGGCGTGGCGTTTAGCGGCAGGGCAAAACATGCAGCCAAGACTGTGGCTGCGACTGCGGGAAAAAGCTTTTTCATCGGCGCATCCTTTCAGGCTCCGAGTCTGGGTTAATAGGCATTAACCTGGCATGAACGGCTCTCCGCTGTGGAATTTCCAGAAAGACACCAGCCGCCGCGCCCTAGTGTCGGATGGGGTGGTGATCGCGCCGGCCATCGGTGTTGGAGGAGCGGAGGTCACGTCAATGTGGCGTGAAGTGCCCCCCGCTGTTGGCCTGGGCAGCGGCCGAAAGGAACCGAGCGCACCCATAAAGCTGAGAGCCGCCCGGCCGCGGCGCCGTATGAAGCGGCGTCGCTCGCCTGCCATCGTGATGGTCACGATCCGGTTCAAGCAAAGCAAGACAGGGGTCAAGCTAGTCATACCCCGTGCTCCTGTGGACCACTCGCTCCTGGCCCGTGGCCGCATCAAGAGACCGCGATCGGCAACGTTCTGAGAGGCCTGAAAAGTTCTCATGCTGCGAACTTGGCAGACGCTACTTCGCCCTAGCACAGAGCACCACTATAACATTGCAGACGTCTTCACCGGATTGCGCGACTCGAAAACAGCAGCGGCGCTTCACCTGCGGTAGCCAAAGAACCGCCAAGGGTGTAGAGCCCATCGCATGGCCCTAGACCCACTCAAAGCACTCTCCGACTATTCCGAAGCCGATTGCACCGTGCAGTTCTGGATTGCCGACGCGCCCGCGGTTGAATTCAAATCTCTACAGGCCGCCGTGAGTTACGCGAAAAACAATGGCGGTCGATGGCAGCAGATCGAAATCACGGTGCACTTGCCCCGCGAGGATATCGTTTACGCAACCGATAAGGTGCACCAGTTGATCGATGCATTGCGCCTTCACGGCCAGTGACATTGTTGGCATAGTCCCAAAGATCCAGGTCGCGAGAGAACAGCGTGGCCGCGGTCGTGTAAGCCCTCGTGGCGCCGGCCTTCATCGACGGCGATACCTCCGGGGCTGGTCGTCCTGGCGTTCGTCTTTAATGAAAGCGAAACGACGAACCGGCCGGCCTTTGCGTTGACGGTCGAATGATGTAGAGGCTGAGGCAGGACGCGACCGCCATTAACTTTAGAATGGGGTCGGGCGGCAGATTGACGTCACGTCGCTGCCACGAGATCACGTGGCCGTTCTCATCATCGGAGCGTGGGAACCGCGCTCGCAGCTCCTTTTCAAACACATACTTCCGCCACAGCAACCGGATAGGCTCAGTCATGGCTCTCGGTATGGCAATAGGAATTGGAATAGGCGCTGCGGTCGGCCCGATTCTGTTCGACGACGTCGCGATCGGCATCACGTTCGGGGTTGCGCTCGGCGCTGCCGTTGGGGCTACAATCAAACGGAAATGACGTCCGGGCTCGATCGCGATCCTATTGGCCAACGCTCCCGACTACGGAGCGCCTGCCTGACTTCTCCCCCATACTCCCGTTCTGTGCAGACGCGAGCCGCCTGCCTTTAATAGCTGCACGAACGGCCGTCGCCGGGTCGGAAGCCATCGGCGCAGGCCGGGTTCATGGAATCTCCCGGCTGATATCCCGATGCCGTGCCATATGAATTCGGCGGTGTCGAGCAGGCCGAGATCATGGCGGCAAGACTGATTGCTCCGGCTGATACAAATGCCCGAAATCTGTTCATTGATGCTTCTCCAGTTTACGCCGTGACGCCATCATGAGTGCCTGTCCCTTGGGAGCAGCGGGAGGAATTTATCTTGCCCCCAAAGATATAGGCGCGTTGCTCGACTGGCGTTAGCGGGAGCGCCCAAGATTTCGTCGATCTTTATCATCCGCGCCTGAAGATCGTCGACGATCAAGCCGGCCGGGAACAAAGGCCGTGGTTCAAAGTTGAGTGGCATTAACAACGTAACGTCAGTTTCTGACAGGAGGTCTCTCATGGGTCGCGGTATTCTACTTTGGCTGCTCGGTGTTCCACTGCCTATCATCATTCTTCTGGCTCTGTTTATGCGATAGGAGCAGATATGTCGGTTTCAATGACAGGTTCCGGAGAGATTGCCACTCCGGTCGAATCCTCCAAATCGGCTATGACATGGGGGCCTATCTTTGGGGGAGCCGCGGCAGCCATTGGCGTGACGCTCATCCTTTTGCTGCTCGGATCCGGGCTCGGGCTGACCATGGTGTCGCCCTGGTCGGGGCAAAGCAGTTCGCTCGGGACACTCGGTGTGACGGCGGCAATCTGGCTCGTTCTCGTGCAATGGCTCTCTTCGGCGCTCGGAGGCTATATTACCGGACGGCTGCGGACGAAATGGGCGGCTGTCCACACTGATGAAGTTTTCTTCCGTGACACCGCGCATGGTTTCTTGAGCTGGGCTTTGGCGACAGTCTTCGTCGCCTGCTTTCTTGCATCGTCGCTGACCTCGCTGGCCGGCGCAGGTGCACAAGCCGTGGGTTCAGCGGCACATGCCGTGGGATCGACTGCCACTGCCGCCGGTACGGCAGCAGCATCGTCGGCAACTTCGCCGGTGGATCTCTCCACTTCCTATTTTACCGACGCACTGCTGCGCCCCGATCAGGCGCGAGCAGCGGCCACATCCAATGATGCCGCGGCAACATCGGAGGTGTCTCGCATCCTGCTCAACGGCGCCGCCGAGGGCAAGATTCCCGATGACGACAAGGCCTATCTTGCCACCATCGTCTCTTCTCGGACCGGTCTTTCCGAAGCCGATGCACGCACCCGCGTCGATGCGGTGTTGAAGCGTATCGACGACACCAAGGTTGCCGCCCAGAAAGCTGCCGATGAGGCACGCAAGGCGGCCTCCACCACGGCCCTGCTCGGCTCGCTGTCACTTCTGATCGGGGCTTTCATCGCCTCTGCCGCCGCAGCGTTTGGCGGATCGCAACGCGACGAAGAGGAAGATCTCATCGTCACTTCCCGGCGCTAAAGGCCCGGGTGAACTCGGGGCGCGGGGTCGAAAGGCCGCGCGCCCTATTTATGTTGTCTTGTTTGAAACGCAGCCCTTCGCCAGGTTGCAGTTTATTTTGCGGCGAGCGGAACATGTGGCCATTTTTGAGCTTCGGTTAAGTCAAACCTTTTCCGGAGAAGATAGATGGCCAAGAAGACGTCCAAGATCTCGCCCTCGGACAGTGCAACGATCCATGATCAGAAACTGCATCGCGGTGCAGGCGGTGAGCTTCATCAGTTTGCCGAAGACGGCATGCCGGTGTTGACCACGGCTCAAGGCGGCCCCGTCTCCGACGATCAGAATACGCTTCGCGTCGGCGCCCGTGGCCCCGCCCTCATCGAGGACTTCCATTTTCGCGAGAAGATTTTTCATTTCGACCACGAGCGCATCCCCGAGCGGGTCGTCCATGCGCGCGGTTACGGCGCCCATGGCTACTTCGAAACATACGAATCGCTGGCCGCCTATACCCGGGCCGATCTTTTCCAGCGGCCTGGCGAAAAGACGCCAGCCTTCGTACGGTTTTCCACAGTTGCCGGCAGCAAGGGTTCCGTTGATCTGGCGCGCGACGTTCGTGGTTTCGCGGTGAAGCTCTATACGCAGCAGGGTAATTGGGATCTGGTCGGCAATAACATTCCCGTCTTCTTCATTCAGGACGCAATCAAATTTCCCGACGTCATCCATTCCGTGAAGCCGGAGCCCGACAGGGAATTTCCGCAGGCGCAGTCGGCGCATGACAATTTCTGGGACTTCATCACCCTCACCCCCGAAAGCATGCACATGATCATGTGGGTCATGTCGGACCGCGCCATCCCGCGCTCCTTTCGTTTCATGGAGGGTTTCGGTGTTCACACCTTCCGCTTCATCAACGCCGCCGATGAATCGACCTTCGTCAAATTCCATTGGAAACCGAAACTTGGCCTGCAATCCGTCGCATGGAACGAGGCGGTCAAAATCAATGGTGCGGATCCGGACTTCCATCGCCGCGACCTCTGGCAGTCGGTCCAGTCAGGAAACTTCCCGGAATGGGAGCTCTGTGTCCAGCTCTTCGATCAGGACTTCGCCGATACGTTCGACTTCGACATCCTCGATCCGACGAAGATCATTCCCGAGGAGGTCTTGCCGGTCAAACCGGTCGGCCGTCTCGTGCTCGACCGAATGCCCGAAAACTTTTTCGCCGAGACCGAGCAGGTCGCCTTCATGACGCAGAACGTTCCGCCCGGCATCGATTTCAGCAACGACCCGCTTCTGCAGGGACGGAACTTCTCCTATCTCGACACGCAGCTGAAACGTCTGGGTGGTCCGAATTTCACCCATCTGCCGATCAATGCTCCGAAATGTCCCTTCCACAATTTCCAGCAGGATGGCCATATGGCGATGCGCAATCCTGTCGGGCGGGTCAATTACCAACCGAACTCCTGGAATCAAGGGCCACGAGAATCGCCGGTTCAGGGCTATCGTCACTTCCCCGCCGAGGAGCAGGGTCCCAAAGTCCGGTTGCGGCCGGAAAGCTTTGCCGATCATTACAGCCAGGCCAGGCAGTTCTTCATCAGCCAGACACCGCCGGAGCAACGCCATATCGCGGCAGCGCTGATCTTCGAACTGAGCAAGGTCGAGACACCTGTCATTCGCGAACGCATGGTCTCGCATCTGATGAACATCGATGAGACCCTGGCCAGCAAGGTCGGCCACGCGCTCGGCTTCAAATCGATGCCGAAACCTGCCGATGCCGCCATGCCGACGCGGCAGGATCTCGAGCCGTCGCCGGCGCTCAGCATTATCGAGCGCGGTCCGAAGCGGTTCGAAGGACGCAAGCTCGGCATTCTTGTCAGCGATGGTACCGATGCCGCTATCTTCAAGGCGCTGCTTGCTGAAATCACCGAACAGAGGGCAAGTTTCGAAGTGATCGCGCCAAAGATCGGCGGCGTGACGCTCTCGGACGGCAATTGGATCGAGGCGCATCAGATGATCGACGGAGGACCCTCGGTGCTCTACGACGCCGTCGCGCTCCTCCCCTCGTCGGCGGGAACGAGTGACCTGCTGAAGGAGGCCACGGCCCATGATTTCGTGTCGGATGCCTTCGTGCACTGCAAGTTCATCGGCTATGTGGAAACAGCGCTGCCACTCATGCAGAAGGCCGGAATTGCCGATTCACGGGATGAGGGCGTGATTGCGCTCGGAGCGGCTGGGGATGTATCGGCCTTCGTCAAGGTGCTTGGCAAACTGCGTGTCTGGGGCCGCGAACCCTCGGTCAAACGGAATTGACCGCCGCCATGGGAATGATTTGTCGCAATCTAAAACCCGCGTAAACGCGGGTTTTATACCGTATGAGGCACGCAATTTATTGAAACTACGTGATGGAAACTGCTTCGATCTGTTCCATCTTCCGTCCAATGCGCTGTGGAGAGCCGTATGCGCTGGTGCTTTCGACAGATCTCCGACTTAGCCGTCTTATGGGCAGGGCATCGTGTGGTCCCTGTCACGCTGGTCGCTTTCGTAGCCACATGGGCGGCAGTCGGCCTGAGTTTTTCCTTCCCGCGGCAGTGGCTTCTGCTGACCAACATGGTCGGTACAGCTATTATATTTTTCATTTTGCTGCTGGTGCAGCACTCGCAAAATCGGGACATGATGGCGCTCCATGCAAAGCTCGACGAACTCATCCGATCAAGCAAGGCAAGAAATCACTGGATTGCGGCTGAGAAGAAAGATGCCGACGCCATCGAGGAAATGCGCCAACAACACCACGACCAGATCTCAAAGACAATGAACTGAAGCGCGTCGCACGGAGGCGGCATGCATCAGGCGGATGCCGCCTCTGCGGCAGACTTTTCATCCGCTTTTTCCTCGACGCAGTCGGCTTGCGCGGCAAGCGTCTTGCTCATTTCCCTGAGTTCCTCCTCCTCCAGCTTTTCGATACCGACAAACTTGTTGGCGGCCTGGCTCGTCAGGATGAGTTCGTCAAGCTTGGCCTGGACCGCCTTTCCGTCGCGGTTCTGGCTGTTCTGCAAGACAAATACCATCAGGAAGGTGATGATGGTCGTGGTTGTATTGATCACAAGCTGCCAGGTTTCAGAATAGCCGAAAAACGGGCCGGAGATCGCCCATGCAAGTACGAGCGCCAGCGCCGCTACGAAGGTGAACGGCTTTCCCGAGAAATCGGCGACGAGGGTTGCAAAGGAAGAGAAGAAGTTGGGTTTGTTCGACATCTGAAAAGCCTCGCTGGATCGCAGCATCAATGCCGTCAATCGACAACATCAACGTCAAATCCGGGCCGAAGTTCCTCGCCGGTGAGCCGTCAGCGCACCCGGAAACACGGCCAACTCAGAAAATATTGTGCAGCGCAGCAACTTTTTGCTAGTGTAGACGTTTGGTTAAGCATCACCGCCATCCCGGCTGCTGATTGGCGGAGACTTTTCATGAGATCTATGTCAGACACTCTCGCACGCCTTGCTGCGCTGCGTGGAACGCTTCGCCCCCAACCCACGCAGGACAATTCCGATCTTGTCGCCTTGGAGGCGTTTGGCGCAAACCCGGGTGCTTTGGGAGGCCATACCTATCTGCCGACGAAGCGCGGGAAAAACATGGCGCTGGTCGTCGTCCTGCACGGCTGCATCCAGACTGCCGCCGGCTATGATATCGGGTCGGGGTGGTCGCGATTGGCCGAGGACTATGGCTTCGCGCTACTGTTTCCCGAGCAGCGACGGGCAAACAATCCAAACCTCTGCTTCAACTGGTTTAACCCGGAGGACACAAGACGCGATCACGGCGAGGTCTCTTCCATTCGCCAGATGATCGCAAAACTCGTTGCCGAACACGGTATCGACAGCCGGCGCGTGTTCGTGACGGGGCTTTCGGCCGGTGGCGCCATGGCCGCCGCCATGCTTGCCACCTATCCGGAGGTTTTTGCCGGCGGCGCGATCATTGCGGGCCTGCCCTATGCAAGCGCCGCGACCATTCCCGAGGCATTCGACCGAATGCGCGGCCACGGCGGTCCGACGGCAGAAGAACTTGAATTGCGGTTGAGAAGCGCTTCAGGGCACAAAGGTCCCTGGCCGACATTATCACTCTGGCAGGGAACCGCCGACAGAACCGTCGTGCCAGCCAATGCGAATGCGATCGTGGAGCAATGGAGAAATATCCACAGCGTCGACGCATCGCCGTCACGCGTCGAGGATATCGGGCGACATCAGCGAAGGGTGTGGACCGATGCTCATGGGGTCGAGGTGATTGAGCTTTATACGATTGCCGGGATGGATCACGGCACTCCGCTCGATGTCGGCACCGGCTACGGGGCAAGCGGCCCCTTCATGCTTGACGTCGGAATTTCCTCGACGGTGGAAATTGCCAGATCCTGGGGTCTGGTTCCCTCGTTTGAAAAGCGACTCGTCGCCAAATCCTCTGCTGCGCAACCGGAAAACGCCACGGCTCCATTCGCCGCGGAGAGCGACCGTGGCGGCATTCAGAAGGTCATTGAAGACGCCCTTCGATCCGCCGGCCTGCTGCGGTAAAGCGACAGACCGAGCAGCCCTGGCTGCTATGCCGTCATGCCAGGATGACCGTCGGAAGCCGGCGAGATTGCGCTATCGGTTTTGGGACTTGGGCAGTGGCCCGTTTTGATGGCTGAGGACGAGTTCGATCTGGACATCCTGCTGAAACTGCAGCACCCGCTGACCAACGTCGCTCTCCGGCATCCCGGCTGCCAGAAGCTGATCGGCGAGCCTGCGGCATTCGGCCCTCCAGAATTCTATTGCCTCTGCGCCGTGTCGGCGGCCGAGTTCACGGGCGCAGCGCTCGATATTGGCGGTTCCGGTTGCAGAGGGAAAAGCAATAACCCTGCCTTCACTACGGGCGGCGGGGCGGCAGGTCATTTCAGTAGCCATTGAACACAGGTTCCTTTGATCCTATTCGTTGTCTACGGGACTATGGTTAATGCTTTCTATCGTTCGTATCGGTTCCTTTTGACGAAGCAGAATTTGCAGCCCACGGCCGTCAGTCAGCCTCGCCTTCGACCTTGACGCCGGCACGCCGATGCGCCGACAGTCCGTGTCACGATCGACACTCCAGGCACAGAGACCACTGATGACGATGACCGTTCCCCGCAATTTCCTGAAAAGCCTGTTCGACGCGGCGGTTCGCGCCGCCGATCCGATAACCGGCATCAAGGCAAACCTGCCGGATCGGCCGAAGGGAAAGACCGTGGTAATCGGCGCCGGCAAGGGTGCTGCGCAGATGGCGCGGGCGCTTGAAAGCGTCTGGGATAGACCGCTCGAGGGTCTGGTGGTCACCCGCTACGGTTACGGCTGCGAGACAATCGATATCGACATCATCGAGGCTGCCCATCCGGTGCCCGATGCGGCAGGCCTTGCCGCGGCAAGGCGGCTGATGGAGACGGTGAACGGACTGACGGAAGACGATCTGGTGATCGCGCTGATCTGCGGCGGCGGCTCGGCCCTGCTGCCCGCCCCGCCGGAGGGGCTGGCCCTCGAAGACGAGATTGCCCTCAACGAAATGCTGCTTGCCTCAGGCGCGCCGATCTCGGCGATGAATGTCGTGCGCAAACATCTCTCGACCATCAAAGGCGGGAGACTTGCGGCAGCAACCAAAGCAAGGGTCGTCAGCCTGATCGTCTCCGACATTCCCGGCGACAACCCGGCGCATGTCGCCTCCGGGCCGACCGTGCCTGACGGTTCGACGCGGCACGATGCGCTGGAGATCATCAGGCAATATGGATTGCAGCTGCCGCAGGCGGCGCTCGACCATCTGAACTTGCCGAAGGCCGATGCACCGCGGCCGGACGATCCGGTCTTCCTACGGCACGAGCATCATATCATCGCCTCTGCCGGCGTGTCGCTGGAGGCCGCTGCGGCCCTGGCGAAGTCGCAGGGGATCGAGCCCGCCATCCTTTCGGATGCGATCGAGGGAGAATCGCGCGACGTGGCGCGGGTGCATGCGGCCATCGCCCGCGAGGTGCTGGGCCGGAACAGGCCGTTTTCGAAGCCGGTCGTCATCCTTTCCGGCGGCGAGACGACGGTGACGCTCCGAGCCAAGGGCGGCAAAGGCGGACGCAACGGCGAATTCGCGCTCGCCATGGCGCTTGATATCGACGGACAGGAGGGTATCCATGTCCTTGCCGCCGACACGGACGGGATCGATGGCTCGGAGGATAATGCCGGCGCCTTTGCCGATGGTGGCACCGTCAAGCGCCTTCGTGCCGCCGGGCTCGATCCGCGCCGGCTGCTCGACGGCAATGACAGCTATTCCGGCTTTGCGGCCACCAGCGACCTCTTCGAAACCGGCCCGACCGGAACCAACGTCAATGATTTCAGGGCTATCCTGATCCGCTGAAAGCCGGCCAATAGCAGCGATGGTGGATCAGGTTTTGATCCGCCCCTGCCCGACCAGCCATCCCACCGCCTCCTGCACCGCCTGCTGGGACGTGTACCTGGGGGTGTAACCGAGCAGGCGCCGGGCTTTGGCGATCGAGCAATTCGGGCTTCGGGCAATATGCTCCCACGTCGCCTTCGCATCTTCGGCCGTCTGGCTTTTGGCCCAGGCATTGAATGGGGCGAAGGTGAGCTTCGGCTCCTGCCCGAACCACCGCGACATGGCTTCGGCATAACCGCGAAGCGTCAGCGCCTGCTCCGAAACCGCGTGGAAACTTTCCCCGATCGACGCATTCCTGTTGGCGATCGCACCCATGAACATCGCCGCCACGTCATCGGCATGGACGTGATGGACAGTCTCCAGGCCGAAATGGGGCAGCGCCAGGGTCTCTCCCCGAGCAAGGGTTGAAAAGACCTGCAGGTTGAAATTACCGGCAGGATTGAGCGGCGCCCATCCGGGACCGACAATATGGCCGGGATGGATGATGGTTGCCGGAAAGCCGTGAAGCCTTGCCTGCTGCAGCAGATAGGTTTCGATCGCCGCCTTCTGGATGCCATAGTCACCGAAAGGAGACTTCGGCGCCTCTTCCAGTGTCGGCACGGCACTGGCGTGGCCGTGTGTCCAGATCGTGCCGGTATGCAGGAAATGACCGACATGCCCCGATAGTGCCGTCACCAGATGCTCCGCGCTCTCCAGCGTGAAGCAGATCATGTCGATGACGGTGTCGGCTTTCAACTCACGCACGGCCGTGCCGAATTCACCGGTCCGTTCCATCGCTGCCCGATCCATCCGACGCTGATCGACGGCAGCCCAGGCGCGGTTTTCCGTGTAGGGCTTGGCGGCGCCGCGGCTGATCGTGACGACGTCGTGCCCCGCCTCAACCAGACGAGGAACGAGATAGGTTCCGACATGGCCCGTTGCCCCGATGACCAAAACCCGCATTGTCGTTCCTCCCTTTGCATGATCCGCGCCGACTATGCTGCGCCGTGCCGCGATCCCGCAAGCGGAGTTTTCGCCAAGATGGGAAAGCGGCCCCGCTATCGATTCTTGAAAACAAGGCAGGTGCCGCCGTGACTGCGGATCTGGTTGCAGAGGTTGTTGGCTTCCGGGCGCGTCTGCCGGCCGATGCGGGCAGCATAACGCGGGCGAAAGCCGAAGCTGCGATCACGCTGTCGCAGGATCAGCGGTTGCTCCGCATTGAGCGGCGCAGGCAGATCCTGCACCGAATCGAGAAACATACGCCGGGCCACCGCGACATCCGCGTTCGCGGCAAGCTGGACGCCCCAGGGCGCCCAATCGCCCTCCGGACGCCAAGGCGTGTCCTTCAATATCCGGCGTTCGGCAAGCGCCACGCAACCCTCGAGAAAGGGCCTGTCCTTGTCGAGCGGGGCGGCCGCATCTTCCGGCGGATTGTCCTTCCACTCCTCCACCGTATGAGCGGTGATCGCCATGACGTAGCCGCGCGTCTCGTAAGGTAATCTTCCTGACGCTAGGTAAGAAGAAAGGCCGTTTTCGCCGGCATTGTAGGCAGCGGCGGCAAGGCCGAGATTGCCGAAACGATTGCGCAATTCATCGAGATACTGCGCCGATTTCCGCAGGGCTTCCAGCACCTGGTAGCTGTCCTCAAGGCCGCGCAGTTTCGCCGTTCCGGGCATGAACTGCGCAATCCCCTGCGCTCCCTTAAAGCTCACGGCATCGGGGCGAAAGGTGCTTTCGCGCCAGATGAGACGGGCGAAATAATCCGGCGGCAATTGATTGGCGCTGGCGAAATGCTCGATCGCGACGCAAAGGTCGCGATTGAAATTGTCCTTACGGATGCAGAGTGTCTCGCCCGATCCCGACGCCGAAGGCCCGGAGTAGAGACAGGCCGGCTCGGCAGCGCTTTCTTCCGGCTGGGCTTTTCCACTGGCTGCGGCGGAAAACAGAAGGCAGAGCGAAAGCATGGCCTTCGCCGTTCTCCTCCCAATGCCGGACTGACGCTTTCGCCCTATCATCGGATCTCAGCAGGTTCGACTTCCATCGCGACGGTGATCCTAGATAGCATCGATCAAGGCGCGAAGCTTGCCATTTCCGCAATGCCCGCACGAAAAAGCCGCCGCGCCAGATGGCCGCGGCGGCTTCAGGAAAGCTTTGAATACAGCGGTCAGGCCGTCGGTTGCTTGGTCTTCCGGAGATACGGCAGAACCGTATCGAAGGAGCCAAAACGCGTGATTGCGTCTTCGTTGGAAACCGCTGCGGTGATGATGACGTCCTCGCCCTGGTTCCAGTTCGCCGGTGTCGCCACCTGGTGCTTGGCCGTCAGCTGGATGGAATCGATGGCGCGCAGGATCTCGTTGAAATTCCGCCCCGTCGTCATCGGATAGGTGAGGATCAGCTTGATCTTCTTATCGGGACCGATGATGAAGACCGAACGCACCGTTGCGTTGTCGGCGGGCGTGCGGCCTTCCGAGCTCTCGCCGGCGCCGGCCGGCAGCATGTCGTAGAGCTTGGCGACCTTGAGGTCCTTATCGCCGATCAGCGGATAATCGACGTCGAAGCCGGTGGCGGTCCTGATGTCGTTCTTCCACTTGGCATGGCTTTCCACAGGATCGACGGAGATGCCGATGATCTTGACACCACGCTTGGAAAAGTCCCCGGCCAGGCCGGCCATGGCGCCGAGCTCGGTCGTGCAGACAGGCGTGAAATTCTTCGGATGCGAGAACAGGACGGCCCAGCCACTGCCGATCCAATCATGGAAGCTGACCGGTCCCTGTGTGGTGTCGGCGGTAAAATCGGGAGCAATATCGTTGATGCGTAAGCTCATGGTCGGCCCTCCAAAGCCTTGTGTTAAATCTTGATCATCTCAAATCGAGGCCATGGGATCCGTCCGCCGGAAGCGGTCACGAGATTGCGGTCAACAGGATCGCACCGGCCGAAGATAAAAACTTCCCATTCCAGGATTTTAAGTACGTCATATACCACGATCACCGAAGGCATGCTCTTTCGATTTCAGGCCTACGGCGGCATTATTTTTCCGATGCATCCGAGCGATGACAGGGCCGATATTTCAATCGGCCTTATCTGAAACATCAGGGGTCCGCCCTGCCCTCATTCAAGCCGCCTGCACGGTTTTGATCCTGTCGATGCCGCCGACAATAGGCGCGAAATCGGCCCAGACGCCCTGCGCGCCCTTCTGCCATTCATCGAAGGCTTCCGGCTTCAAGAGCTTGCCGCCATGGCCAACCGCCGTCTCGACGGACTTCACCTCGTCGTCGACGATCAGCTGGTTGAAATAGGTGGCGCCTTCGCTGGAAGCCTGCTGGAACACCGCCTTCTGCTCGTCATTGAGGCCAGCCCAGAAGGTCGAGGAATAATAGATGACGCCGGATGCCCAGATGTGGCCAGTCTCGGTCATATCAGGCACGACCTCATAAAGCTTGAAGCCGGAATAGGCCGATTTGGTCAGGTCCATCGCGTCGGCGACGCCGGTTGCGAGCGCATTGTAGGTCTCGGTGATCGGAATGCCGATCGGTGTCGTGCCGAACGCGCTCCAGAGCTTGGTGTGCAGCGGGCTCTGGATGACGCGGATGCGCTTGCCCTTGAGTTGCTCGGGCCGCGTCACCGGTTCCTTGGTCAGGAGATGGCGGGCGCCATAATTGATGAAATCGCCGACGACGAAATTCTGCGCCTGCAGCCTCTGCTTGAGATCGGCACCGACATCGCCGCTGACGGTCCTGCGCACATGGTCGGCATCGCGGAAGAGGAAGGGCAGATCGAGGATCTGCAATTCCGGCGCCCAGCCGGAGAGCGACGAGACCGTCGAGAGGCTGGCCTGGATCGAGCCGAGGCGCACGCCCTCGGCCACTTCCTTCTCGCCGCCGAGCGCGCCGTTCCTGACGATATTGAACTTGAACTGGCCGGGAAGCTTGGCTTCGACTAGTTCGCCGATCTTCACCCAGATCTTCGTTTCCGGCTTGTCGTCGTTAAGCAGCGAGGCAATCGTGATCGTCGTCGTGCGGGCGGCGGCCGTGCGGACGAAAGCGGGCGCCGCGAGCGCCGTTCCGGCGAGCGCTGCGGTCTTCAGGAAATGGCGTCGGTTGAGATTGTCCATGGGGTTGTCCTGTTCGTTAGACGATGATGGCCCAGGCGCAAAGGATTGCGAGCGAGACCAGAAGGGCGAGCAGATAAGGAACGACGGCCCGGAAGAGCTCTGAGGCGGGAATGCGGGTGACGCCGCTGACGACGAAGATCAGCATGCCGAGCGGCGGCGTCAGTCCGTGGATCATCAGGTTGACCACGATGATCACGCCGAACTGGATGGGATCGATGCCGGCGGCAACCGCTGCCGGCAGCAGGATCGGGCCGAAGAGCAGGATCGCGGCACCGATGTCGAGAACGAGACCGACGACCAGCAAAATGACGTTCGACAAAAGAATGACGGCAAGCGCGCTGCCGCCGAGCGCCGTCGTCAGATGCGAGATCAGCGAGGACACGTCATCGACCGCCAACAGGAAGGCGAAGGGGCCGGCCGTGCCGATCAGGAGACCGATCGCCGCTGCCTCGACCGCCGCCTGACGAAAGGCAACATAGAGCGAGAGGAAACCGAGGCGCGCACCGATGCCGAGCAGCAGCGTGTAAAAGGCGGCGAGTGCTGCTGCCTCCGTGGTCGTGACGATGCCGATACGGATGCCGACGACGACTATGACGCCGAGGCCGAAGGCGGGGATCGCCTGGACCGCCGATTGCCAGCGCTGTCTCGCGGTCGCGCGCGGCAACGGCACCTGTTCGGTGACCGTCAGGTGAATGGCAACCGCCAGGCATATGGCCATCAGGCAGCCGGCAAAAAAGCCGCCGACGAGCAGTGCGCCGACGGAAAGATTGGTCGCCGAGGCAAGGATGAGAAATGCGATCGACGGCGGGATGATGTTGTCGAGAACCGATGTCGAGGCGATGATCGCCGCCGCCTGCGCCGGTCGATAGCCGTGCTTGACCAGTTCGGGCTGGAAGGTCGACGCGCCGAAAGCGGCATTTGCGACCGAGGAGCCGGAAGCGCCGGAAAAGAGAACACTGGTCAAAAGCGTCGTCTGCGCCAGTCCGGCCCGGCGATGACCAACCATGGCGGCAGCAAAACGGACGAGCTGATTGGCGACGCCCGAAGCCGTCAGCAGGCCGCCGACGAGCAGGAAGAAGGGAATGGCGAGCAGCAGGAATTTCGATATGCCGGTGACGGTCGAGGAAACGATCGCCGCTTCCGGCAGGCTGCTGCCGAAGGCGATGGCGACATAGGCCGCGGCGAGAAAGGCGTGCGGCAGCGGCGCGGCGAGCACGAGACCGATCGCCGCGATCAACCCGAGGAAAATGCTTGGCGGCCAGTCGAGATCAATTGAGATATGCGGGATGCCGGCATAGAGCGCGACGCCCAGCGCAAGCGAAAGCGTTACCGGCAGGACCTTGCCGTCGGCGATACGCTGCAGAAGCAATACGACGAGGATCAGCGCGCCGCCGGCGCCGAGGAAGCCGAAGCGGATCCATTCCGGCAGACCGAGCGTCGGCGAGATACCGCCGAGCATCGTCATGATCTGGTTGCCGCCGAAACTCAGGATCAAGGCGGAAAGCACGGTGAAGATATCGGCGCCGATCCGCGTGACCTTCTGCAGGCTTTCCGGCAGCATCCTGACGAAAACGTCGAGGCGCATGGCAAGCGCGCTGTTGAGGCTGAGCGGCGCGCCGAGTGCGATCAGTGCCACATGCAGCCAGACTCCGAGGTCCTCGGCACCGATGAAGCCGGTGCCGAGGAAATAACGCAGGCAGACCGTGACGAGCACCATGAACAGCAACACGGCGAGAACGGATGCCGCGGCAATGCCGAGGATCACTTCAACAGCCCGCAGCGCCCGCGCCGCAAGCCCATCGTCCCCGACCCGTTCGATCGGACGAACTTCACTGGTGGCCAATAAACCTACCTTTGCCCAGAGGATCTGACACTCCTGATCCTCAAAAAGATCGCGGTCGAGAGCGTCACGCCTTTTCGCCGAAACGGAGCGCTTCCTCAAGCGGCAACGGGCCAGAAAAATCGGGCTATCGACATCGGTCTGTTGAATGGAGAAGCCCAAAAGTGCAGCATTTGATTGTTTTTTAGGCATTTGCGTTGATGCACGTTTTTCAGGCGACACCTTGCCAAAATTGCTGCAGTGCGTCATCAATGAATAATGACGCATCTCGATCTGACAATTCTGGTGATCGACGAAAATGCCATACGCGCCTCCATCATCGAAGAAGGGCTGCGCGAGGCAGGGCATGCGCGCGTCACCGTGGTGCATGAGGTCAACGGCATCGCGCGAATCATCGAAACACTGACGCCCGACGTAATCATCATCGATATCGAAAATCCCAACCGCGACATGATGGAGCATCTGTTCCAGCTGACGCGCACGGTCAGCCGGCCAATCGCCATGTTCGTCGATCGCTCCGACACGGCCTCGATCGAAGCTGCGGTCGATGCCGGCGTCTCGGCCTATATCGTCGACGGATTGAAGAAGGAACGTGTCAAGCCGATCCTCGACATGGCCGTCAGCCGCTTCAATGCCTTCAGCCGGCTGCGGCGCGAGCTTGCCGATGCCCGCTCAGCGCTGGAGGAACGCAAGCTCATCGAGCGCGCCAAGGGCATATTGATGAAAATGCGCGGACTGTCCGAAGAAGAGGCGTTCGCCCTGTTGCGCCAGACGGCGATGAACGAAAAGAAGAAGATGTCGGAAATCGCCCAGAGCGTCGTCACCGCCGCAGGGCTGTTGATGTAATGGCCGACGTTCGTGAATTTCCGGAGGAACCGGAGTGGATATGATGACGAAGGCGACGAATTTTAGCGGCGGGCTGCCCTCGCCCGTGCGCGTGAACAACGAAGGGCCGAAAGTGCTGCGGGCCGGCTTCATTCCGCTCGTCGACGCATCGGTGCTGATTGCGGCGGCAGAATTCGGCTTTGCGCAAAAGGAAGGCCTGACGCTCGATCTCGTCAAGGACGTCTCCTGGGCGACTGTCCGCGACCGCCTGGCATTCCGCCAGTTCGATATCGCCCACATGCTGTCGCCGATGCCAGTCGCCTCCATGCTGGGTCTCGGCTCCAATCCCTCGCCGACAATCACGCCGTTTTCTCTGGGACGCGGCGGCAACGCGATCACGCTGTCGACGCGACTTTTCGACAGGATGCGAAATGACGCGGGATTGCCGGAAACGGCAAATGCGCTCGACAATGCGCAAGCTTTGGCGAAGACACTGGCGGCGATGAAGATGCGCGGCGAGCCGCTACCGACCTTCGGGGTCACTTATCCCTTTTCCTCCCATAATTACGAATTCCGCTACTGGCTGGCGGCTGGCGGCATCGATCCCGACAGGGAGGTCAAGCTCGTCGTCGTGCCGCCGCCACTGACTTCGGACGCGCTTGCAGCCGGCGCGATCGACGGTTTCTGCGTCGGCGCGCCGTGGAATATGGTCGCCTCGGAGCGCGGCCTCGGCCGCATCGTTGCCGCCAAACAGGATATCTGGCCATCGGCTCCGGAAAAGGTGATCGGCATGCGGCCGGACTGGGCGGAAAGCCATCCGGAAACCGTTTCCCGGCTGATCGTGGCGCTCGACGCCGCAGCCCGCTGGTGCGACCGGCCGGACAATCACGACACGCTGGCGGCAGCACTTGCCGATTCCCGCTATATCGCCGCCCCCGTCGAGATCATTCGCCGTGTTCTCGCCGGCGAATTCAGCCTCGATGCAAAGGGCAACCGCCGCGTCATTGCCGACTATTTCATGTTCCATTCCGGCTTCGCCAACTATCCCCGGCCAAGCCATGCTCTATGGATCTACAGCCAAATGATCCGCTGGGGACAGGCCGAGGCCAGCCTCAACAGCGCAAGGGCCGCCGCATCCGCCTATCGCCCCGATCTTTATCGCAGAGCCCTCGGCGACGACAACGCACCCGATGACGCCGATATCCGCATCGAAGGCAATGACGAAGGCGACCGCTTCATGGACGACCACGTCTTCGATCCGACGCGATTGCCGGACTATGTTGCGGGCTTCGCCGTTCGGAGCACCCTGCCCTTCGCTTCCCACAGCGATGAGACCTGATCGACAGGCCGGCCTGCACAAAACGCCAGCAATGATCTCCGTCCGCCCCACCGCAACGCACAAAAAATTTGCACGATTTTTAGTAGCCCCAAAAACGAGCAGACGACAGACTTTTAAAAATACTGTTTTTATTCAGTGCCTTGATATGAAAACACCAATCTGGCACACAGCTTGCAAGGTTATTAGCGCGCAGATCAACGACGATCAGCACAATGAGCGCGCATTAGGCGCTCGCGCAAAACAGAGACATTGCTCTTCAGATTGAAGACGTAGGTCCTACTGACATGAATTCGGCGTCCAACGACGGGCGCCACCAGCAAAGCCGCTGATCAGGATACTTCGCGCACCTCGTGTATGCGCGGCCTGGCCAGCGGCTTTTTTGTTTTAACCCCCAACAATGGATCGGCACGACCTCGTCGGGCCACGGAGAAGCCATGTCCGTCATCGAGAAAGCAGAGCCTATGTCCGCCGGCGAACCAGCCAAAGCATTGTGGATCTCCACAGCCGCCTTCACCCTCTGTTTCGCCGTCTGGACGATCTTTGCGATCATCGGCATCCGCATCAAGCAGGATCTCGGCCTGAACGAGGCGGAGTTCGGATTACTGGTCGGCACCCCGGTCCTCACCGGCTCGCTGGTGCGCATCGTCCTCGGCATCTGGACAGGGCGTTACGGCGGCCGTCTCGTTTACACGATCACCATGCTGGCCGCCGCATTGGCGACATTCCTGCTCTCCTACGCCCAGACCTATTCGCAGATGCTGATTGCCGGTCTCGGAGTCGGGCTTGCCGGCGGCTCCTTCGCGGTCGGTGTCGCCTATGTCTCGCCCTTCTTCCCGGCGGAAAAGCAGGGAACGGCGCTCGGCATCTTCGGCGCCGGCAATGTCGGCGCGGCCGTGACCAAATTCGCCGCCCCCTTCGTCCTGCTGGCATGGGGCTGGCAGGCGGTTGCGGAGATCTGGGCCGTCTGTCTGGCGCTGATGGCAATCGTCTTCTGGTTCACCACCACCGATGACCCGGCCTTCCGTCTTCGCCGCGAGCGCGGCGTCGCCTCCAAGAGCCTGGCTCAGGAATTCGCGCCGCTGCAGAACGTTCAGGTCTGGCGTTTCTCGCTCTACTATTTCTTCGCCTTCGGAGGCTTCGTTGCCCTGTCGCTGTGGCTGCCGCGCTATCTGGTCGGCGTCTACGGCTTCAACCTGGAAACGGCCGGGATGGTTGCGGCCTGCTACTCGATCCCGGGCAGCATCTTCCGCGCCTTCGGCGGCGTGTTGTCGGACAAAAAGGGCGCACGCAGCGTCATGTATACGATGCTGGCCGTATCGGCCGTGGCCACCCTCATTCTGTCCCTGCCGGCCGCTACGATTACGCCTGCCATTTTCATCGTCGTCATCTTCGTGCTCGGCTTCTTCATGAGCCTCGGCAAGGCCGCCGTCTACAAGCACATTCCCGCCTACTATCCCGAAAGCGTCGGCGCCGTCGGTGGCATCGTCGGGATGATGGGCGGCCTTGGCGGCTTCATCTTGCCGATCGCCTTCGGCCTGCTCAAGGACATGACCGGCCTATGGTCCAGCTGTTTCCTGCTGCTCTTTGCAATCGTCGTCGCTTCTCTCATCTGGATGCACCTGTCCGTAAAGCAACTGTCGCGCCAAGGGCACTCCGCGCCCGTGGCTGCAACCTGATCTAAGGACTTGGAAATATGACCGAAAAACTTGTCATCATCGGCAATGGCATGGCGCCCGGGCGCATGTTGGAGCACCTCTTCGAACAGGCGCCCGGACGCTATGAAGTTACGATCTTCAATGCCGAGCCGCGCGTCAATTACGACCGCATCATGCTGTCGCCGGTTCTCTCCGGGGAGAAGGACTACGAGCAGATCATCATTCACGGTGACGGCTGGTACATCAAGCACGGCATCATGCTCTACAAGGGCCACAAGATCGTCAACATCGATCGCGTCGCCAAGACCGTCACCTCCGACCACGGCGTCACCGAAAGCTATGACAAGCTGGTGATCGCAACCGGTTCGGTGCCCTTCATCATCCCGGTCCCCGGCAAGGATCTGCCGGGCGTCATCACCTATCGCGATCTGGACGACGTGCAGGCGATGCTGCTTGCCGCTCAGTCGCGCGAAAAGGCTGTTGTCATCGGCGGCGGTCTGCTTGGCCTCGAAGCGGCGGCCGGTCTTGCCCAGCGAGGCATGGACGTCACCGTGCTGCACGTCATGCCGACGCTGATGGAGCGCCAGCTCGACCCCGCCGCCGGCTATCTGCTGCAGAAGGCGGTCGAAGAACGTGGCATCAAGGTCATCTGCAAGGCCAATACCAAGGCGATCGTCGGCAACGGCAGGGTCGAGGGTATCGAGCTTGACGACGGCCGCATCATCCCGGCAACGCTGGTGGTAATGGCCGTCGGCATTCGTCCGAGTGTGGGCCTGGCGAAGGACGCCGGCCTTGCGGTCAATCGCGGCATCGTCGTCGATGCCGGCATGCAGACCTCGGATGGCAATATTCTTGCGCTTGGCGAATGTGCCGAGGTGGGCGGCATGGTCTACGGCCTTGTTGCGCCGCTCTATGAAATGGCTCGGATTGCCGCAGCACATCTCTCGGGCGATCGCTCGCCGGCTTTCGTGCATGCGGATACACCGACCAAGCTCAAGGTCACCGGCATCGAACTCTATTCCCTTGGCGACTTCGCCGACGGCGACGACCGCCAGGAAATTGTGCTGCGCGATGCCAGCGCCGGCGTCTACAAGCGCCTGGTGCTGAAGGACAACAAGATCATCGGCACCGTGCTTTACGGCGAGACCGCTGACGGCGCCTGGTTCAACGACCTGAAGAAAAAAGCGACTGATATTTCGGAGATGCGCGAGACGCTGATCTTCGGACAGGCCTATCAGGGAGGGTCGCCGCTGGACCCTATGGCGGCCGTTGCAGCCTTGCCGGATGACGCGGAGATCTGTGGCTGCAACGGCGTATGTAAGGGAAAGATCACCTCGACGATTTCAGGCAAAGGGCTGACGTCGCTCGACGACGTGCGGGCCCACACGAAGGCATCCGCCTCGTGCGGCTCCTGTACTGGCCTCGTCGAACAACTCATGGCGCTGACGCTCGGTGACAGCTACAACCCGGCTGCCGTGCAGCCGATGTGCACCTGCACCGAACTCGGCCATGACGACGTCCGCCGCCTGATCAAGGCGAAAGGGCTGAAGAGCATCCCCGCCGTCATGCAGGAATTGGAATGGAAGACCTCCTGCGGCTGCGCCAAATGTCGGCCGGCACTCAACTATTACCTGGTCAGCGACTGGCCGGACCAATATGCCGACGACTACCAGTCGCGTTTCATCAATGAGCGCGTCCATGCCAACATCCAGAAGGACGGCACCTACTCCGTCGTTCCGCGGATGTGGGGTGGCGTCACCAATTCGAACGAGCTGCGCGCCATCGCCGATGTCGTCGACAAATTCGAGATCCCCATGGTGAAGGTGACGGGCGGCCAGCGGATCGACCTGCTCGGTATCGAGAAGGAAGACCTGCCCGCCGTCTGGGCCGACCTCGGCAAGGCCGGTTTCGTTTCCGGCCAGGCCTATGCCAAGGGTCTGCGCACAGTGAAGACCTGCGTCGGCTCCGACTGGTGTCGCTTCGGCACCCAGGATTCCACCGGTCTCGGCATCCGCATCGAGAAATTCATGTGGGGCTCCTGGACGCCGGCCAAGCTGAAATTGGCCGTGTCCGGCTGCCCGCGCAACTGCGCCGAGGCAACCTGCAAGGATATCGGCGTGATCTGCGTCGATTCCGGTTTCGAGATCCATTTCGCCGGTGCCGCCGGTCTCGACATCAAGGGTACGGAGGTCCTTGGGCTCGTGCGGACCGCGGACGAGGCGCTGGAGCATATCGTGGCACTGACGCAAATGTACCGCGAGCAGGCCCGTTATCTCGAGCGCATTTACAAGTGGGCCAAGCGTGTTGGCCTCGAAGAAATCCGCCGGCAGATCATGGGCGATGCCGAAAAGCGCAAAGCCTATTACGAGCGCTTCGTCTTCAGCCAAAAATTTGCCCAGGTCGACCCGTGGTCGGAGCGTGTTTCCGGCAAGGACAAGCATGAGTTCAAGCCGATGGCGACGATCGGCTATCCGCAGGCTGCAGAGTAAGGAGATGGACATGAACTGGATCGCAATAGGCGACATCTCCGACATCCCGCTACGTGGGGCGCGTTGCGTAAAGACACCGCAGGGCAAAATCGCCGTCTTCCGCACCGCCGAAAACGAGGTCTTCGCCATCGAGGATCATTGCCCACACAAGGGCGGGCCGCTGTCTCAGGGCATCGTTCACGGCAAAGCCGTCACCTGCCCGCTGCACAACTGGGTGATCTCGCTGGAAACCGGCAAGGCTCTCGGTGCCGACCAGGGCGAGGTCCGGACGATACAGGTGCTGAACGAAGACGGCAGGCTGTTCATTGCCCTGGAAAGCCTGATGATGGCGGCGGAATAGATGGTAGCCGAGGTCAAGACCACCTGTCCCTATTGCGGCGTCGGCTGCGGCGTTCTCGCCACCGTCGACGAGGCAGGCTCAGTCAGCGTCAAGGGCGATCCCGAGCACCCGTCGAATTTCGGCCGGCTGTGCTCGAAGGGGTCGGCACTTGCCGAAACCATCGATCTCGATGGCCGGCTTCTCTACCCCGAAATCGCAGGCGAGCGCAGCGGTTGGGACGAGGCGCTGGATCTGGTCGCCCGGCGTTTTTCCGAAACGATCGCCGAACACGGGCCTGACTCCGTTGCCTTCTATGTCTCGGGCCAGTTGCTGACCGAGGACTATTACGTCGCCAACAAGCTGATGAAGGGTTTCATCGGCTCCGGCAATATCGATACCAATTCAAGGCTCTGCATGTCCTCCTCGGTGGCGGGGCATCGCCGCGCCTTCGGCGCCGACACGGTGCCCGGAACCTACGAGGATATCGAACTCGCCGATCTGGTGGTGCTCACCGGCTCCAACCTCGCCTGGTGTCATCCCGTCATCTACCAGCGGCTTGCCGCCGCAAAGGTGGCGCGGCCAAACATGCGCATCGTCGTCATCGATCCGCGCCGGACGATGACATGCGATATCGCCGACCTGCATCTGGCAATCCGCCCGGACGGCGACGTCGCGCTGTTCATGGGACTGCTTGCCCATCTCGCGACAAGCCCGGCAATCGACCAGAATTATATCGCTTCCCACACGGAAGATTTCGCCGACGCCTTTGCGGCTGCCGCGGCGCTTGATATCAACGATCTCCTGGAGCGGACCGGCCTGCCGGCCATGCAGATCCGGGAATTCTTCCGCCTGTTCGAGACCACGCCGAAAGTCGTGACCTGCTATAGCCAGGGCGTCAACCAATCCTCCTCCGGCACCGACAAGGTCAATGCGATTATCAACTGCCATCTGGCGACCGGCCGCATCGGCCGCCCAGGCATGGGACCGTTCTCGCTGACCGGCCAGCCGAACGCGATGGGCGGGCGCGAGGTCGGCGGTCTCGCCAATATGCTGGCCGCCCATATGGCGATCGAAAATCCGCAAGACCGGGACCGCGTGCAGCGCTTCTGGAATTCACCGGTCATCGCCGCAAAACCGGGCCTGAAGGCGGTCGACATGTTCCGCGCCGTGGCCGACGGGCGCATCAAGGCGCTCTGGATCATGGCCACCAATCCCGTCGTCTCGATGCCGGATGCCGACAGCGTCGAAAGCGCGATCGCCGCCTGTCCCTTCGTGGTCGTGTCCGACATCCTCAAAGAGACGGATACGACCCGGCACGCAGATGTGCTTCTACCCTCGCTCGGCTGGGGCGAAAAGGACGGCACCGTTACCAATTCCGAACGGCGCATTTCCAGGCAGCGGCCGTTTCTCGGCATATCAGGCGATGCCAAGGCCGACTGGTGGCAGCTTGCAGAGGTCGGACGCCGCATGGGATTTGCCGCCGCCTTCGCCTTTGAGGCGCCGGCCGCGATCTTCGCGGAACATGCAGCACTTTCCGCCTTCGAAAATAACGGCAGCCGCGATTTCGACATCGGCGCTCGCGCGGGCATAAGCGACGGCGCCTACGACGAACTGTCGCCCTTTCAATGGCCACAGGCGTCAGGAACCGAACCCGGCATCACCCGCTTCTTCGCCGAGGGCGGGTTTTTCCATGCCGACGGCAAGGCGCGCTTCGTCGCGGTGAAACCGCCGGCAACCGATCGCACCAATGCCGATTTCCCCTTCACGCTGAACACCGGGCGCGTCCGCGACCACTGGCACACGATGACGCGCACAGGAAAGAGCGCGCGGCTTTCCGCCCACATCGCCGAACCCTTTGCCGAGATCCACCCGCGCGACGCCATCGAGACCGGTATATCAAGCGCCGGCCTCGTCGAGATCGACAGTCCCCACGGAAAGGCGATCGTCCGGGCGCTGGTGACCGATCGCCAGGCACGCGGCGGCATCTTTGCGCCGATGCACTGGAACGACCAATTCGCCGCAAAAGCGCGGATCGACGCCGTGGTCGCGCCGATAACCGATCCGCTTTCCGGCCAGCCGGCGTCGAAGAACGTTGCCGTCGCCGTCCGACCCTTCCCCGCCACCCATTATGGCTTCGCCGTCTCGGCGACAAAACCGGCGACACCTGAGGCAGCCTATTGGGCGCTGGCGAAAGCCGACGGCGGCTGGCGGCTGGAACTTGCCTTCAGAAACACTGTCGAGGACTGGACGGCCTGGTGCCGCGCGGTTTTCGCCATTCCCGATGAAATCGAGCCGCTGGGTTATGCCGACCGGCAATCCGGCGACCTCAGGCTGGCCTTCTTCGATGGCGAGACCTTGCTCGCCGCGCTGTTCCTCGCCCGCGAACCGGTCGCCGTCGCCCGCAACTGGGCGATCTCGCAGCTTTCCGCCTCGCATGGCGACCTCAGGAAACGCTTTGCACTCGTCGCAGGCCGTCCCGGCGCCGGCAGACCGGATCCGGGCGCCACCGTCTGCTCCTGCTTCAGCGTCGGGGTCAACCAGATCGCTGCCGCCGTGCACGGCGGATGCCACAGCGTCGAGACTGTCGGCAAGGAAACGAGTGCTGGTACCAATTGCGGATCCTGCCGCAGCGAAATCGGCAGCATCATCGATCGCTGTCTTGCCGCTGCCGCGGAGTGAACGGCAGGAAACGTCACGCGGCTGCTATCAGGCCGCGTTCGGGACGATGAACATCTTATGGTCGGCTGAGATACGCACCGAAATCTCGTCATAGGATGCGAGGGTCGGATGCCGCGTCTCTATCTTGTGGTGATGAGCAGCGGTGACGACCATGACATCGGCGCCGGCGGCCTCGCCGGCAACGATGCCGGCTGCGACATCCTCGAACACCAGGCAATCATGGGTGCTGACGCCGAGCCGTTCGGCGCCCAGAATATAACATTGCGGATCGGGTTTACCGACCTTCACATCCTCCGCCGTCACCATGAATTTCGGCACCGGCAAGCCTGCCGCCTCCAGCCGCCGATGGGCAAGACGCAACGGCGAGGATGTAACGATCGCCCAGCGATCCGGAGGCAGTGAACTCAGGAATGTCGCAGCACCGGGAATGGCAACGACGTCGCTGACATCGGCGATTTCGGCTTCGGTCACCAGCCTGGATTCATGTTCGGGGTCCACCCCGGGCAGGTTCAGCCGGGTGATCGTGTCAATGCCACGCGATCCGTGCATCTTCGGCAAAAAGGTGGCGACATCGAGCCCGTGACGCCTTGCCCAGTCGCTCCATGCACGCTCGGCCGCCTGGATCGAATTGAGAATGGTGCCATCCATATCGAACAGGAAGGCGGCATAAGGCTTCTCGAAGCCACGGGGCATCGGCAGGGACAAAACGTAGATCCTTTTAAGGAGGAATTTCGGACGGTCGTTGCTATCGCTTGATAACGGCAAATTATTGCATTTTGCAAGCTTGCGGAAAGACGACGGCCGCTCTTGAGAAGGCAAAAACCGCCTTAGAAAGCCGTGCGGGTGGCCAGTAAGCCGCAGGAGAGTCGGAGACCGATCGAGTCGTGGCAGAGGGTATCGGTGCTGGCGGCGAGCTCCCGCGCGACCGGAGTATCGGCGCGCAGCTCGGCTTGCGCGGTTGGATCGACGCGCATCGGAGTGGCGGTCCATAGCGAGGGGCGGCTGACGTCGATTGAAGAAATCCTGTCCTTCTCGCGGCCCACGGCAGAGGACGCGATCGCCATGCCGCTTGCTGTCAAGGCGAGTGCAAGGGCAATCTGGAGGCCCAAATCTGCGGCCTCGCGAGAGGAAATGAACATAGCGGCCTCATGCTGCCGGTTTTCAGCGTTTATCCAGCAATTAAGGCAAGCGGCGATGCCGATCCAGCGGCTTCGCCCGTTAAGGTTTATGCGTAACCATGCAAGGTTCGCGTAAAAGTTTTTTTGGCAAATTTCGGAACAATGATTCCAGCGGGCGGTTACCCGAGGGCCACCCAAGATGAAAATCAAAGGAGGATATCCTCATGACCAAGTCCCTTATTGCCGCTTGGCTGCTTGCGATCGGCATGGCATCGTCTGCCTTTGGCCAGTCGAACCCCGACCCGATCGGTCCGACGAATGGCGGCTCGACCGATCCGAGTTCAGGTAGCTATTCATCCGATTACACCAACAGTGACAACGGCATGTATCCGGTGCGCAGCACGACGGTCGACCCGATGACGACACAAAGCATCGGCCGTCCGCAATCGATGGAATGCCCCGGCATGCCGCAACAGATGTCCGGCGTCGACACCCGCGGCGGTCAGAGCGGCGCATCGATCAGCGACGCCTGCCGCGAGTACGACAACTAACAGGCACCCTCCGCTGACAGAAAAGGCCGGTTCACGCCGGCCTTTTTCATGTCGCGACGGCGATGCAAAGCTTGTTCTCGCGGATGAAACTTTTGATCCGGCCGTTCCGTACATTCGTAGCAGGTCGAAAAGAACACAAGCAGGGAACGGCTTTATTGGCACAGGACGCGGCAAAACCGGCCATTCTCTGGTTTCGCAAGGACTTGCGCCTTGACGACAACCAGGCTCTCAATGCAGCCGATCTCTCCGGCCGGCCGGTCATCCCCCTCTATATAAACGAGCCCACGGCAGGCACCGGTCCACTGGGCGCTGCGCAAAGCTGGTGGCTGCACCATTCGCTGGAAGCGCTCGACAGGTCGTTGCGCAAGCAGCAGGGAGGACTGGTGCTTGCCAGCGGCGAGGCCCTCGAGGTGCTCTGCGCTTTGATCAGGGAGAGTGGTGCCGAAGCCGTCTTCTGGAACCGCCGCTACGATCCATCCGGAATCGCCATCGATATCCAAATCAAGCACGAACTGGAAAAGCAGGCGATCGAGGCGAGAAGCTTCGGCGGCCAGCTGCTGCACGAACCTTCCCGGCTGATGACCGGCGCCGGCACACCCTATCGCATCTACACGCCTTTCTGGCGGGCGCTGGAGGCCGCCGGCGAACCAGAGCGGCCGCTCGCCGCGCCTGCGAAACTAAGGCTGGCCTCGCAGCTTCTAAAATCCGAAAGGCCGGAGAGCTGGAGACTGCTGCCGACGAAGCCGAACTGGGCGAAGGGTTTTGGCGATCTCTGGACGCCGGGCGAAGAAGGTGCGCAGCAGAACCTACGTGACTTCGTCGAGGAAGCGCTCGATGGCTACAAAGAGAACCGCGACTATCCTGCGAAGCAAGCGACATCGATGCTGTCACCGCATCTGGCACTTGGCGAGATCTCCCCTGCCCGTATCTGGGATGCGACACGCGGTCTTACGAGCCAAGTGCCGGCGGCCGATATCGTGCATTTCCGCAAGGAGATCGCCTGGCGCGAATTTTCCTATCACCTGCTTTTCCATTTCCCGCAGCTTGCCTCTGAAAACTGGAACAATCGATTCGACGGCTTCGAATGGCGCAACGACGATGACGATTTCAACGCGTGGCGCCGGGGGGTGACCGGCTACCCGATCGTCGATGCCGGCATGCGCCAGCTCTGGCACCATGGCTGGATGCACAATCGCGTACGCATGATCGTCGCCTCATTCCTCATCAAGGATCTGATGGTCGACTGGCGCCGGGGCGAGGCCTGGTTTCGCGACACGCTGGTCGATGCCGATCCCGCCAACAACGCCGCAAGCTGGCAGTGGGTGGCTGGCTCAGGAGCCGATGCCTCACCGTTTTTCCGGATCTTCAATCCGGTGCTGCAGGGCCAGACCTTCGATCCGGACGGTGACTATATCAGAGCTCATGTGCCGGAGCTTCGAGAGCTCGGGGCAAAATACATCCATCGGCCGTTCGAAGCGCCAAAGAGCATGCTCGACGAGGCAGGCATCACGCTTGGCCAAACCTATCCGAAACCGATCGTCGACCACACGCGCGCGCGCAACCGGGCGCTCGCCGCCTACAACGCCACAAAGGACGCCACATGAACGCGCACTTGCGTCCTGCTCCCCGCCGGCTGAAGATCGCCATCATCGGCTCCGGCATCTCGGGCGCCTCCGCGGCCTGGGCGCTGTGTCAGGTACACGACGTTACGCTCTACGAGAGCCAAGCGCGGGCGGGCGGCCACACGGCGACGGTCGACGTCGATTACGATGGGGTTCGGATTGCGGTCGATACCGGCTTCATCGTCTATAACGAACAGAATTACCCAAATCTGACGACGCTCTTTGCCGAGCTCGGCATCGCCACGCATGCAAGCGACATGAGCTTTTCGCTCTCACTCGACCGCGGCAGACTGGAATGGTGCGGCGGCGGGCTGTCTTCGATCTTCGCACAGAAGCGCAATCTGCTGCGGCCGTCGTTCCTGTGGATGATTCGTGAGATCCTGCGCTTCAACCGCACCTGCCTCGAAGACCGGGCGGCCGGCCATCTCGCCTCCCGTTCGATCGGCGATTATCTCGACTGGCGCGGCTTTTCGCCGGGTTTCACCAACAACTATCTCCTGCCGATGGCGGCGGCCATCTGGTCGACGCCGTCCGCCCGCATGCTGCAGTTTCCCGCCGAACATTTCGTCAATTTCTTCGACAACCACCGGCTGATCTATCGCCGGCAGCACCAGTGGCGGACGGTGACCGGCGGCAGCCGCACCTATCTCGACCGGCTGCTTCAGCCGCTCGGCGAACGGATGAAGCTTTCCTGCGGCGTGCGCAGCGTGCGCCGCTCCGCGAGCGGCATCGCGATCATTGACGATACGGGCAGCGAACACGCCTTCGACAAAGTGATCTTGGCTTGCCACAGCGACCAGGCAGCCCGCCTGCTCGTCGATGCTACCGACGGGGAAAGGAGACTGCTTGCCGCCATCCCCTATCAGCCAAACCGCGTCGTCCTGCACCGCGACGAGGCCCTTATGCCGCAGCGGCGCAAGGTCTGGGCTTCGTGGAACTATCTGCGTTCCAGCCGCGTAGATGGAAAGGCAGGCGTGGCCGTCACCTACTGGATGAACAGGCTGCAGGGCATCGACGACAATTTTCCGCTGTTCGTGACGCTCAATCCGGATCGTGAGCCGGACCCCCGCAGGGTTTTTGCGGAATTCGCCTACGAGCATCCGCAATTTTCGACCGAAGCGGTGAAGGCGCAGCAGGCGCTTGCCGCCATTCAGGGAGAGAACAATTGCCATTTCGCCGGCGCCTGGACGGGATATGGATTTCACGAGGATGGCCTCGTTTCCGGCCTGGCGGCAGCGGAGGCGATGGGCGGCATCATCCCCTGGCGGACGGTCCGAATCTGGGAACCTCAACCGGATGCAACAGCATGAGAGGACGCGGCGAAAAGCGTGGCATGGACACGGTGGCCAACGGCCCGCCACCGGATGCGGCGGCAGCACTCTATGTCGGCGACATCATGCATCAACGGATGAAACCGTTCGGCCATCGCTTCCGCTACCGCGTCTTCTCGCTGCTTGTCGATCTTGATCGGCTCGATGAGGCGGACCTGGCGTCGATGCTGTTTTCCGTCAACAGAGGCAATCTCGTGTCGTTTTACGAAAGGGACCATGCCGATGCCTGCAACACGCGACTACGCATCTATGCCGACCGGCTGCTGACCCAAGCGGGGCTCGATCGCGCCGACAGGATCCTGCTCGTCTGCTATCCCCGAATTCTCGGCTATGTCTTCAACCCGCTCTGCGTCTACCACGCCTATGATGCCGGTGGCGCACTCGTCGCGATGATCTACGAGGTGCGCAACACCTTCGGCGAGCGGCACAGCTATGTCTGTCCCGTCGGCCGCGGCGAGATGTCGGAAAGCGGGCTTCGCCAGAGCTGCGAAAAGCTCTTCCACGTCTCGCCCTTCATCGGTGTGGTGGGGCGCTATCATTTCCGCATCTTGCCGCCCGGCGCGGAAATCCGCTGGCGAATCCTCGAAACCGACAATGAAGGCCCGCTGCTTTCGGCGACGTATTCCGGGCGACAAGAGCCCTTGACCAGCGCCTCGCTGCTAAGGCTGACGGCGTACATACCTTTCCTCACCGTCAAAATCGTGGCCGGTATACATTGGGAAGCGCTGAAACTCTGGCTGAAAGGCGCGCGCTATATCAGGCGTCCGGCCCCGCCGCCTGAAGTCAGCATCCACCAGCCCTGCCCGCTTGCAGACGCGGCGGAATGACATTAGCTTTCGATGTAATGGCCGGAGGCCGCCCGAACACATCGTCACGGATGTATCGTCGCCCCTAACCGGCAAAAAATGCTGGAGGAGGAGAGATGAGTAAGGCGCAGGACTGGAATCTGCTGGCTCGTGATGCGGTGACGCTGACGGCCGAAAACATGTCCCGCATGGTGAAAGGTCTGCCCTTCAAGGCAAAGCTGGCTGTGCGCGGACTTCTGCACATGCAGCACGGTTCGCTTGCCGTTACCCTCCCCGACGGCCGCAGACTGTTGGTCGAGGGCAGGAAGGCCGGTCCAAAGGCGGCGCTCAGCCTCCACAACTGGAATCTTGCCTATCGGGCGCTGACGAGCGGCACGATCGGGGTTGCCGAAACCTATATGGACGGCGATTGGGACAGCCCCGACATCGCCGCCTTCCTTGAACTCTTCCTCGTCAACGGCGAGGCCGTCTACAGCTATGCGCATGGCAAGGGCGGCCTTGGCCGCCTCTTCGAGCGCGTCCGCCATTGGATGAACACCAATACCAGGACGGGCTCGAAGCGGAACATTTCCGCCCACTACGATCTCGGCAACGATTTCTACAAGCAATGGCTCGATCCGAGCATGACCTATTCCTCGGCACTCTATTCGACCGGGGCCAACGACCTGCAATCGGCGCAGAATGCCAAATACCGCGCGCTCGCGGAGGCGACCGGCATCGGGCCTGGGGATCACGTGCTGGAGATCGGCTGCGGCTGGGGTGGTTTTGCCGAATTCGCAGCAGGCGAGCTGAATTGCAAGGTGACCGGGCTGACGATCAGCCGCGAGCAGCTCGCCTTCGCCGAGGAGCGCATCCGCAAAGCCGGCCTCGGCGACCGCGTCGAGTTCCGTTTCCAGGACTACCGCGACGAGACCGGGCTCTATGACCGGATCGTCTCGATCGAGATGTTCGAAGCAGTCGGCGAGAAATACTGGCCATCCTATTTTTCCAAGCTCAGGCAATGCCTGAAGCCGGGCGGCAAGGCAGGCCTGCAGATCATCACCATCCAGCCAGAATCCTTCGACCAGTATCGCAGCAATCCCGACTTCATCCAGAAATATGTCTTTCCCGGCGGCATGCTGCCGACGCGCAACCATCTGGCCGAACTCGCCGGCAAGGTCGACCTGTCGCTGGACAAGGATTTCGGCTTCGGGCTCGACTATGCGCGCACGCTTGCCGAATGGCGCGAGCGCTTCTGGTCGGTCTGGGAGCGCATCCGCCCGATGGGCTTCGACGAGCGTTTCAAGCGGCTCTGGGAATTCTACCTGTTCTATTGCGAGGCCGGCTTCCGCGCCCGCAATATCGATGTGCGCCAGGTCGTGTTGTCGCGCCGGTGATCATTCCGCTAAATGCGGCGTCACCGAATGGTGACCAGTCAATGGCGGCCGCTCCCGCCAGCCGGTCACTCGGTTCACCAGCGTGAAATAAGCACCATAGGGGAGTAGGCGCGCCAGTTTCAGCATGGTGGTGAAGCGCTTCGGGAACGTGATCTCGAAGGCCCGCAATTTCAGCCCGGCGGCAATCTGCCGGGCTGCGTCTTCGGGCGACACCAAGGCCGGCATCGGAAAGGCGTTCTTCCTCGTCGCCGGCGTATCGACGAAGCCTGGGCTGACGAGCTGGATGCGGATGCCGATCTTGTCGAGATCGAATTTCAGGCTTTCGGCCATATTGATCAGCGCCGCCTTGGTGGCGCCGTAGGCCGCACCCGTAGGCAGGCCGCCATAGCCAGTGACGGAGGAGACGATGGCGATCTGCCCCTGGCCTTTCGCCTTCATATGGCCGATCGCCGGCAGCAGACAGTTGACGACGCCGGAAAGATTGACGGCAAAGCTTTTTTCGAAATCGGCGCGGTTCAGGTCCTCGGCATGGACCGGCAGGTAGACGCCGGCATTGAGGATCGCCATGGCGAGCGTGCCATGCTCATATTCGATGGAGGCCATGACATGTTCCATGTCCTCGGCATCGGTGACGTCGCCGTCGAGAACCACGATACTGCCGGAAAGACCGCTGGCTTCGGCCTGCAGCTCGACCAGCTTTTCGTGACGTCTGGCGGTAACGGCGACCTTGTATCCTTCGGCCGCGAGCTTCAGCGCAAGCGCCCGGCCGATCCCGGAACTTGCCCCGGTGATCCAGACGATTCCATGTTCGGGACGGGCGATGAAATCATGCATCACATGTTCCTCCGGCTCTGCCTGACCAACACGAAAACAGGTCCGGAAGTTCGCTGCGTCTCCCGGATTTATGGCTCTATCACACCATTGTGGCTGCTTTCAGCCAATCAGGTCGCCGATCATCTGACGAAAGGATCCCGTCAGTCTGACCGGCCCGTCCGAAACGGCAAAGGCGATGCAAGGCCTGTCCTTTTCGGCGACCGGTCGGTGGTCGACCGTCTCGTCGGCGATGGAGATGTCGCCGGGGCCGAAACGGCCGCGTTCATCGTTGAAGGCGCCGTCGAGGATGAGGATGAGTTCCATGCCTTTGTGGGTATGCGCCGGCAAGGCACGGCCCGGGCGGATCCACATCAGGTTGACCTCGCAGCCGTCCATATCGAAGCAATATTCCTTGAAGCCCGGCAAGCGCTTGCGCCAGGGCACATCCTCGACCTCGCAGCCGACGAGATCGCGCAACGCTTGGGGAAACAGTACGTTTTCCGGCCGCGCTACCGCACGTGGCACAGAGACGGGAGGCGCCGAGGAAAAGATCGCCGAAAGCCGCCGGTCGCGATCGGCAATGGCAGCAACAGGCGCGCTTTCCAGGGCCTCCCCGGCCAGCAGCTCGAGGCTTTTCACCAAGCTGCGATTATCCGGCGTCATTTCGAGATGGGACCGCACCAACACGCGCGCCGGCTCGGGCAAGGAGCCGGCGACATAATGCGCCATCAATGCATCGATCGTATCGATCTGCTCGTGAATCATGCCGGTTTCGGTCACGCCCTGTTGCCGCGCTCCGTTTTCGCTTTGTCGTCATCCGTACGGGGAAAGTCAATCTTCGGATCACTCCGCGCACGGTGGGATTGTCGGCTACGCGTCATTTCAGGGGAGGAAGGCCAAATTTTATCGTGCCCGACAGAGGCGTGGAATAGCATTTCTTGCCAACTCAGCCTTGTGAAGGGAAAAGACCGTTCCTAAAGTAAGAGTTCGAATAGAGGCAGATTCCATGACCTTCCACCCTTCCGTCCTCGAAGCCATCGGCAACACGCCCCTGATCAAACTCAAGGGCGCGTCGGCGGCGACCGGCTGCACCATTCTCGGCAAGGCGGAGTTCCTGAACCCCGGCCAGTCGGTGAAGGATCGCGCCGCGCTCTTTATCATCCGCGACGCAGAGCGGAAGGGCCTGCTTCGGCCCGGCGGCGTGATCGTTGAAGGCACGGCCGGCAACACGGGTATCGGGCTGACGCTGGTCGCCAAGGCGCTCGGCTACCGCACCGTTATCGTCATCCCGGAAACGCAGAGCCAGGAAAAGAAGGACGCTCTGAAACTGCTCGGCGCCGAACTCGTCGAGGTGCCCGCCGTTCCCTACAGGAACCCTAACAACTACGTGAAGGTTTCCGGCCGGCTCGCCGAGCAGTTGGCGAAGACCGAACCGAACGGGGCGATCTGGGCAAACCAGTTCGACAACGTCGCCAACCGGCAGGCGCATATCGAAACGACCGCTCCAGAGATCTGGAACGATACCGACGGCAAGATCGACGGCTTCATCTGCTCGGTCGGTTCCGGCGGCACGCTGGCAGGTGTCGCTACCGGCCTCAAGGCTTTCAAGGCAGACGTCAAGATCGGCATTGCCGATCCCGATGGCGCCGCTCTCTATGAATTCTACCAGAACGGCGCGCTGAAATCCGAGGGCTCCTCGATCACCGAGGGCATCGGACAGGGCCGCATCACTGCCAATCTCGAAGGCTTCACCCCCGATTTTTCCTATCGGGTGTCCGATGCAGAAGCGCTTCCCTATCTTTTTGATCTCGTCGAAAACGAGGGCCTGTGCCTTGGCGGCTCGACGGCGATCAACATTGCCGGCGCGGTCAATCTCGCCCGGGATCTAGGCCCCGGCCACACCGTGGTGACGATCCTCTGCGATTACGGCAACCGCTATCAGTCAAAGCTCTTCAACCCGGACTTCCTGACGTCGAAGGGGCTGCCCGTTCCAAGCTGGATGGCCGCGTCACCCGATATAAACGTTCCCTACGAGCCCGCGTGAGATCCCATGCCCGTCAATGCCCTCTATCGTGACGACTTCTATCTTTCGACATGCGAGGCGGTCGTCACCGCCGTTCACGAAGATGGGGGCATCGAACTGGACCAGACCTGCTTCTATGCGACATCCGGCGGCCAGCCGGGTGATACAGGCGAGCTTGAACGCGCCGACGGCACCAAGATCGCCCTTGGCCAGACGAAGCACGGTCCGAGCAAGGATATCGTCATCCACGTGCCACTTGAAAACGAGCCGAAGCCCGTGGTCGGCGAGACGCTGGTGCTGCACCTCGACTGGCTGCGCCGCTACAGGCTGATGCGCATGCACACGGCCTGCCATCTGCTCTCAGTCGTCTGCTCCTTTCCGATCACCGGGGCTGCCGTCGGCGAGGAGGAAAGCCGCGTCGACTTCGACATGACCGAGACGATCGACAAAGACGAAGTCACGGCCAAGCTGATGGAACTGGTCGGTCAGAACCATCCGGTCACCCTGCAATGGATCACCGACGAAGAGCTTGCGGCCAATCCTGATATCGTCAAATCGAAGAATGTCCGCCCGCCGATGGGGCTCGGCCGCGTCAGCCTCGTCTGCATCGGCGAGAACTCGTCGATTGACAGCCAGCCCTGCGGCGGCACACATGTTTCCGAGACTCAGGAAGTCGGGCAGATCCACATCGCCAAGATCGAGAAGAAGGGCAAAGAGAACCGGCGCTTCCGCATCCGCTTCGGCACGCCCGGCGACGAAGCCTGACCATCAAGGGAGACCACAATGAGTGAGACCAAGAGCCGTTTCGTCGTGTCGGCCGACTGGCTGCAGGCGGAACTCGGGAAGCCGGACCTGCGCGTGCTGGACGCCTCCTTCTATCTGCCGGCGCAGAAACGCGATGCCGATGCCGAATATGCGGCCGGTCATGTTCCCGGTGCCATCCGCTTCGACCAGGACAAGATCGCCGACCACTCGACGTCGCTGCCGCACACGATCCCCTCGCCTGACTATTTCGCCGCCGAAGTCGGCCGGCTCGGCATCAGCGAAAACGATCGGATCGTCGTCTATGACGGCATTGGCCTGTTCGCCTCGCCGCGCGTCTGGTGGCTGTTCCGGGTGATGGGCGCGAAGAACGTCTTCGTGCTCGACGGCGGTCTCGACGGCTGGAGGGCCGAAGGCCGTCCGCTCGAAAGCACCGCACCCAACTATGCGCCAGCGAGTTTCACACCTGACTTCGACGAGAGCCGGGTGGTGACGCTCGATAGGATGCGTGATATCGTCTCGAGCGGTGCGATGCAGATTGCCGATGCCCGCAGCGCCGGCCGCTTCGCTGCTGCCGAGCCCGAGCCGCGCGCCGGCATGCGCTCCGGCCATATGCCGGGCGCCCGCAGCCTGCCCTCCGGTGCCTTCGCGAACCAGGGCCGGTTCAAGTCGCTGCCCGAACTGCGACAGACCATCGAGGATGCCGGCATCGATCTTTCCAAGCCTGTCGTCACCTCCTGCGGCTCAGGCATCACCGCAGCAATCATCACGCTGGCGCTGGAATCGCTCGGCCATCACGACAACAAACTTTACGACGGCTCGTGGAGCGAATGGGGCAGCCGTGACGATACGCCTATCGTCACCGGCCCGCCGACGCCGGTCAAAGCCTGATCGCCATGGGGAAAACACCCGCGTCGCTCAAAGCGCATATCACCCGGCTGGAAATGACGGCGCCGCCGAAGGCGAGCATGCCGGTGCCCGTCAATATCCAGACGGCGATCATGCGCGCTCCCGAGATCCCCTTGCCCTTTTACCGCTATCTGTACCGGCAGGTCGGCGCGCGCTGGCAATGGGTGGACCGGTTGCGCATGAGCGACGAGCAGCTTGCCGAGACGTTGAACGACAAGCGCAACAATATCAGCGTCCTCTACGTCAACGGCGCGCCCGCCGGCTTCTACGAATATTTCTGCGAGGACGAAGATACGATCGAGCTCAGCCATTTCGGCCTGATCGAACACGCGCTCGGCCTCGGCATCGGCAAATGGTTCCTGCTGCAGGCGCTATACGCCATCTGGTCGCTCAATCCGAAGCGGGTCACCACCACAACAAACAACCTCGACCACCCGCGCGCACTGCAGCTCTACCAGATGTACGGCTTCTCCCCGGTCTCGACCGGCACCGGCATCGTCCGGCCGCTGAGCGACAAGGAGCTGCTGGAGATGGCGCGGAAAAGCTGACTGTTTGGTTTACCTTCCTGTGCCTGTCACAGGAATCCAGACACGGCGCGTCTGCGCCGGGAATGAAGCAATCCCACAAAGGAAAGCGTCTATCGCGCCCAAGGACTTGGGCGCACTGGAATCCTGTGACGAGCATAGGAATGAGGGAAGAGAGGTGGAAACTTCTCTTCAAAGGTCGATGAATTGGCATGTCTGGCATCAAGTACGAGATTGTCCGCGGCGATCTCGACAAGCAATAGCACCCGCAAGAAACGGGTGGCTTGGGCGATGGTCCGGGTGCAATTTCATGGCGATCACAAGGAGATTTGCCGTGACCGCCATTCGTTTTGCCGCCATGCCGACCACTGACGCTGAACATCTCTGGAGCGGTGGCCGCGACGCATATGACAACCTGCCTGAGACGGTGGTTTCCGACGGTGACGGCAACCCTTGCCGCCACTGCCTGGGGAATATCGAAGAAGGCGAGGAGTTTCTGGTTTTCGCCTACCGGCCGTTCCCGGAGCTGCAGCCCTATGCCGAAACCGGGCCGATTTTCCTCCACAAGCAGCCCTGCCGACGCTACGCCGCCGAGGAGATCCAGCCGCCAATGTTGACGATGAGCCCCGACTTCATCGTCCGCGGCTATAGCAAGAACGACCGCATCGTCTATGGCACCGGCGCAGTGACTGATATCGCCAATATTCCGGCCTACGGCGAAAAGCTGCTGGCGCGGCCCGACATAGCCTATGTGCACGTGCGCTCGGCGCGCAACAACTGCTTCCAATGCCGGATCGACAAGGTAAAGACGCCGGTTCTTGCAGAGACCGGCGCCTAACCTATAGTCAGCTAGCTTACGCTACGTTCAGCACGCTTTCCGGCGCGAAAGCCTCGTAGCCGAGCGCCTCGGCGACCGGCTTGTTGGTGATGCGGCCCTTGTGCACGTTCAGGCCGTTCCGCAGATGTTTGTCTTCGGCGATGGCGCGCAGGCCGCGATCGGCAAGCGCCAGGCCGTGGACCAGCGTGGCATTGTTCAGGGCATGCGCCGAGGTGACCGGTACCGCGCCCGGCATGTTGGCGACGCAGTAATGCACGACGCCGTCGACCTCATAGGTCGGATCGGAATGGGTCGTCGCATGCGAGGTCTCGAAGCAGCCGCCCTGGTCGATGGCGACATCGACGATGACCGAGCCTTTCTTCATGCCGGATAGCATTTCGCGGGTGACGAGCTTCGGCGCGGCGGCACCTGGGATCAGCACGGCGCCGATAATGAGATCGGCCGTGAAGACTTCCTCCTCCAAAGCCTGGATGCTGGAATAACGCGTGTGGATGCGGCCTGCGAAGATATCGTCGAGCTGGCGCAGGCGCGGCAGCGACCGGTCGAGGATGCTGACATCGGCGCCGAGGCCGGCGGCCATCCTGGCGGCATGCAGTCCGACGACACCGCCGCCGATGACCGCAACCTTGGCCGGCAGAACGCCGGGCACGCCGCCGAGCAGGATGCCGAGGCCGCCATTGGCCTTCTGCAGGGCGGTGGCGCCCGCCTGGATCGACAGGCGGCCGGCAACCTCCGACATCGGCGCCAGCAGCGGCAGGCCGCCGCGTTCGTCGGTCACCGTCTCATAGGCGATCGCGGTGACGCCGGAGGCGATCAGACCCTTGGTCTGATCGGGATCGGGGGCCAGATGCAGATAGGTGTAGAGAAGCTGACCGTCGCGGAGCTGCGCCCATTCGGAGGGCTGCGGCTCCTTCACCTTGACGATCATATCGCATTTTTCAAAAATATCCTTGGCGGAGGCGGCGATCTTCGCGCCAGCCGCAGCATAGGCGCCGTCATCGGCGCCGATGCCGGCGCCCGCCTTGGTTTCAACCCAGACCTCATGGCCATGGGCAACATATTCACGCACCGAAGCCGGCGTCAGGCCGACACGGTATTCATGGTTCTTGATTTCCTTCGGGCAACCGACACGCATTTGCGTTCCTCTCATGTCATCCGCAGTCGCGGATTTCCTCGGACATTGAATCCAACCACCAAGGGCGTGAAATGTCCTTGCAAAGACGATTTGCGAAGAGGCGGTTTTTCGGTGATTATTGCGTACGCTCTATATTTTTTCGAAGGTTCTTCGAATGGCCGATCTGGATACCATCGATCTTGCGATTCTTAAGGTGCTGCAGGCCAATGCCCGCATCACCAATGCCGAGCTTGCCGAAAGGATCGGCCTGTCGCCTTCGGCCTGTTCGCGCCGCCTCGACATCCTCGAACGAAGCGGCGTCATCGGCGGCTATCATGCGCGGCTTTCGCACAAGGCGCTCGACTACAAGATGATCGCCATCGTGCATATCTCGCTGTCCGGCCAGTTCGCCAAGACGTTGGCCGAATTCGAGGCAGCGGTGAAACTCTGCCCGAACGTGCTCGTCTGTTACCTGATGTCGGGCGAATACGACTATATCCTCAGGGTCGCCGCCCGCGATCTCGAGGATTATGAGCGCATCCACCGCGATTGGCTGTCGGCCCTGCCCCATGTCGTCAAGATCAATTCGAGCTTCGCGCTCAGAGAAATCATCGACAAGCCGAATGTCGGGCTTTGAGCCCTTGCATATCCACGGAAAGCCTGCCCAGACTTTCGGTGCGCGCGGGCGTTTCCCGTTCATTGGCATGTGATGACATCGAAGACCCAAGGCTATATTTTCGTCCTGCTGGCGATCACCATCTTTTCGCTGCAGGACGCCATCTCGAAACATCTGGCAGCGACCTATCCGCCGATCTTCGTGACGATGATCCGCTATTGGGCTTTCGCGCTGTTCACGATCATCCTCGCCTCGAAGATGCGCGGCGGCATCAGGGCGACGGCCCGTACCAAACGCCCCATGCTTCAGGTGACGCGCGGCGTGCTGCTTGCCGTTCAGGTGGTTTTGGCCATCACTTGTTTTGCCGTGATCGGCCTTGCCCGCTCACAAGCGATCTTTTCCGCGACGCCGATCCTGATCGCACTGCTGTCGATGCCGATCCTCGGCGAGCGGGTTGGCTGGCGACGATGGATTGCAATTGGCGTCGGGCTTTTCGGGGTTTTGCTGATCCTGAAGCCGGAAGGCGAGTTTTTCGATGTGAAACTGCTACTCGCCGTCATTTCCTGCTTCAACTTCGCCTTCTACGTCATCGCCACGCGTCTCGTCAGCCGCGACGACTCGTCGATGACGAGCTTCTTCTATACCGGCGTCATCGGTGGCATCACGATGAGCATCATTGGCCCGTTCTACTGGAGCTCTATGTCGCGGGGAGACTGGGGCTGGATGGCGCTGGTGTGTATGACCAGCATTTCCAGCCACTATTTCTTGATCCGCGCCTACGATCTCCTAGATGCCGCCGCGGTTCAGCCGCTGACCTATCTGTCACTGGTCTACGCCTCGATCATCGGTGTGACGATCTATGACGAAACGCTCGGTATCAACACAATCATCGGCTCGATCATCGTCGTTTCCGCCGGGATCTTCACCATCTGGCGCGAGCATGTGGTGGGGCGCAGGACGGCCACAGCCAATTGACGTTTCACTGCAATTTTAGCCAAGCCCCTAAAACCATTTCAATTTTCGGGCGCTATGCTCCCTGGCTGTATCAGGGGAGAACATATGACCCGCAACTTGAAAATCACGGCCCGTAAGGCCGACCGGAAAAACTGCCGCGTCTTCGGCAGCGTCAAATATCTGAACAGCGAGGTGGATGCCCGCATCCTCAACCTGTCGGCGACCGGTGCCGCATTGGAGATGAAGACGCCGCTCCATGCCGCATCCGGCAGCAAGGTCCGTATCGAGGCTGAAAACCTTGGGATGCTCGAAGGCATCATCCGCTGGAAGCACAATGGCCGTGTCGGCATCCAGTTCGACGTGAATTCGAATGCGCGGGCGCAGGTCTCCTCCTATTTCCGCTTTTTCCATAAGGAAATACGGCCGGTGCTGGCGGTACGCCAACTTAGAACCCATACCAACGGCGATCGCCCACCTCATTTGGCGACGTTGACTCTGAAATCGTAAGGCTGCGGCGCTTCTGCGCCGCAGGGGCGGCCGAGATCGCGTCAGTCGCTGCGCTTGGCACTGGTGCCGAGCGCGCGTTGGAATCGGGTCGCCTTTCTCCGCGATTGTTTTGCCGTCCTGTCATTTTCGCAGTGTACTCCTTGTCAATTCGTCCTAATTCTGACGGGCCGGACGATGCATGATCTTTGAAGGAGAGTTCGATGTCTTCCATTTTCGACGTTGGCGTCATGAGCCGCCGTTCCCTGCTTGGCGGGCTTGCCGCCACTTCCGCCCTGGTGCTGCTGCATCCCTTCAGCGCACGCGCCAGCGCCAACCAGGCGCATCTCCGGCTGATGGAAACGACGGATATTCACGTCAACGTCTTCCCGTATGACTATTATGCCGACAAGCCGAACGACACGATGGGCCTGTCTCGCACCGGAACGATCATTGACGGCATCCGCGCGGAAGCCGTCAATTCGCTGCTGATCGACAATGGCGACGTGCTGCAGGGCAATCCGATGGGCGACTACATGGCCTATCAGCACGGCATGAAGGACGGCGACGTCCATCCCGTGATCAAGGCGATGAACACGCTCGGCTATACGGTGGGCACGCTCGGGAATCACGAGTTCAATTACGGGCTCGACTTCATGTTCAAGGTCCTATCAGGTGCAAACTTCCCCTTCGTCTGCGCCAACCTGACCAAGGGCCAGCTCGCCTCGGACCCGAGGCAGGACGATCTCTTCTTCAAGCCCTACCTTATCGTCGAAAAACAAATCAAGGACGGCGCCGGCAAGGAGAGCCCGGTCAAGATCGGCTTCATCGGCTTCGTACCGCCGCAGATCATGCTCTGGGATATCAAGAATCTCGAAGGCAAAGCGCAGACGCGTGACATCGTCGAGGCCGCCAAGGCCTGGGTTCCCGCCATGAAGGAAGCCGGCGCCGATATCGTCATCGCGCTTTCCCATTCCGGCATCGACGGAGCCGCGCCGTCCGAAAAGATGGAAAACGCCTCGCTGCATCTGGCCGCCGTCGATGGGATCGACGCGATCTTCACCGGCCACCAGCATCTCGTCTTCCCCGGCCCGAAGAGCTGGGATGGCATCGCCAATGCCGACCCCGTCAAGGGCACGCTGCACGGCAAGCCCGCGGTGATGGCAGGCTTCTGGGGTTCGCATCTCGGCCTGATCGACCTGCTGTTGGAAAAAGACGGCAACAGCTGGAAGATCGTCGACTTCACCGCGGAAGCCCGGCCGATCTATCATCGCGACGACAAAAAGAAGGTGGTTGCCGATTACGCCGACAAGAAGGACGTGGTCGACGCCGCCAAGGCCGAGCACGAGGCAACGCTTGCCTATGTGCGTACCCCCGTCGGCAAGACGTCGGCGCCGCTCTATTCCTACTTCGCGCTGGTCGCCGACGATCCCTCGGTGCAGGTCGTCTCCCAGGCCCAGACCTGGTACATCAAGCAGATGCTGGCCGACACCAAGTTCAAGGATCTGCCGGTGCTTTCGGCGGCGGCCCCCTTCAAGGCTGGCGGACGCGGCGGCGCCGACTACTACACCGACGTTCCGGCCGGCGATATCGCCATCAAGAACGTCGCCGACCTCTATCTCTACCCGAACACGGTGCAGGCCGTTGCCATCACCGGCGCACAGGTAAAGAACTGGCTCGAAATGTCGGCCGGCATGTTCAATCACATCGAGGCCGGCTCGAAGGACGCACCGCTGCTCAACAACGACTTCCCGTCCTACAATTTCGACGTCATCGACGGCGTGACCTATCAGATCGATCTGTCGCAGCCGCCGAAATATGATTCGTCCGGCAAGGCGATCAATCCGGATGCCAACCGCATCCAGAATCTCGCCTTCGACGGCAAGCCGATCGATCCCGCCCAGAAATTCGTGGTCGTCTCCAACAACTACCGCGCCGGCGGCGGTGGCAATTTCCCGGATATTGCCGCGGACAAGGTGATCTTCCAGGCGCCGGATACCAACCGCGACGTCATCGTCCGCTACATCCACGACCAGGGCACGATCAATCCGACGGCCGATGCGAACTGGACCTTCAAGCCGCTGCCGAGCACGACGGCGACCTTCGAGAGCGGCCCAAAGGCGAAGCAGTTCCTCGCGGCGGTCAAGAGCGTCAAGATCGAGGATGCCGGCGACGGCGCCGACGGTTTCTCGAAGTTCAGGCTGGTGCTTTAAGTGGAAAGAGATGCCGGCGAAGGCGCGCTCGCGCCTTCGTCATTCGGCAGCGAGCGGCGTTTCGGGTTCACGCAATTCTGCGATCTCAGCATGGAAATCGGCTTGGCTCGGGCAAGCCGAAAGCCGCGTGCGGAACGCGTCGATCATCCAGGCAGCCGCAGGTCCCGGCGGATTGGCGAGCTGGCGCATCGAATAGATGGCATACTCGCCCTGTTCGTAGGCGTCCAGATCGAGATGGACGAGCGCGCCGCTGCGAAGATCGTCATGCATCACTGAGGCAGGAAGACCGCCCCAGCCAAGGCCGGCCTTGATGAGCTGATGCTTCGTGGCAATGTCGCTGACGCGCCATGTCTTGTAGGACAGAACATTGAAATCGCGCCCCTTCGTCCGGCCCGACGCATCGGTGACGACGAGCTGCACTTCCTCGCGCACGTCGCCGAGCGTCAACGGCCGGTCGATCCCGGCAAGCGGGTGATTGGGCGCGGCAACCGGCAGCATGAAGGAGTGGCCGATCCGCTCGGTGACGACCGAATCATCCTGTTTCAGGACTGCGCCGCCAATGCCGATGGTCGCCTTGCCGCTGAGGACGAGGTCCATGACCACGCCGAGCTCACCGACATTGAGGTTCAACGAAACGGACGGAAACCTTTCGCGAAATTCGTGCAGGACATCGACCACGGCCCGGGAAGGCACCATGACGCTGATGGCGACGGACACCTCCGCTTCAAGCCCTTCCCGCAAGCTCTTGACGCGCGCTCGCATCACCTGCAGGTCGCCGAGTATGCGCCGCGCATCCTCCAGCATCGCCTTGCCCGCCTCCGTCAGCTTCGGCTGGCGGGCGCCGGAGCGCTCGAAAAGCGCCACCTCGAGCTGCGCCTCCAGATTGGCAATCGTATAGCTGACGACCGACTGCGCACGGTTCAGCGCCCGCGAGGCGGCCGAAAAGCTGCCGGTCTCGGCAACGGTCAAAAACACCTGCAATTGGTCCAGGGTCGGGTTCGGAAGCATATCCATCCATTCCATCGATAGTTTCGATCGACATTATCACCGTTTTTTCGATAGCAGGCCAGACCTATTTTCCTCGTCGACACTGCGGCTCACCTCCCAGCAATGGGCCGTCAAATCCAATTCGAAAGGAAATGCACCATGTCGTCCATCCTTCTTCTGACGTCCAGCCCGCGCGCCGACTCGCTCTCGACGCCGATCGCCGTCGACCTCGCTGAAAAGCTGAAGAGCCAGAACCCTGGTAGTGTTGTCGTTCGCCGCGACCTTGCCGCCAATCCGTTGCCGCATATCGATAACCTCTTCACCGGCGCAATCCGCAAGCCGGCCGAAGCCCGCACTGCTGAGGAGGCAGCCGCCGTCAAAACTTCCGACGAACTTGTCAACGAGCTGCTTGCCGCCGACACGATCGTCATCAGCACCGGTCTCATCAACTTCAACATCTATTCGTCGCTGAAGACCTGGATCGACAACGTCGCCCGCGCCGGCCTGACCTTCAAGTACACGGAAAGCGGCCCGGTTGGCCTCGCGACCGGCAAGAAGGTTTATGTGGTGCTCGCCTCGGGTGGCGTCTACTCGCAAGGACCGGCATCCGCCTTGAACCACGCCGTGCCCTACTTGAAGTCGGTGCTCGGCTTCCTCGGCATCAGCGATATCGAGACCATCTATGTCGAAGGCCTGGCCTTCGGTCCCGAAGCTGCCGAAAAGGCCATCGACGCCGCCAAGTCGCGCGTCCAGGAAATCGCGCTGGCCGCCTGATCGGCTTCTAATGCTCGCATGGAACGGCCGGCAATTGCCGGCCGTTTGTCATTGGTCGATACCGGCGACAAAATCCCGGACCGTCTCCAGGATTTCGGTCGAGAGTTGCTCATCGGAGGAAATCCTGGAAAGGCCGACGCCGCCGGCCATCATCGCGAAGGCCATGATCGCCTTGCGTCGCCGTTCTCCCTCGTCCGCTCCCGCAGCCTTGCTCGCCAAAGCCTCAAAATTGCGCCTGAGCCCATCGGTGGCGATCGCCCGCGCCTTCTCGCCGCTGCGGGCTATATCGGAGGTCAACGCCGCAAATGGGCAACCGTCGCCGGGGTTGTCGCGATGATAGACACTGACGTAACGATCGGCGATATCGGCGGGCTTCATCGCCGCCGGATCCACACCCTCGGCCGCCAGCCTGCGTCCCCACGAATCGAAAGCGGACTGAATCGCCTCGGCGACGAGATCGTCGCGGGAGGCGAAGTGCTTGTAGAAGCCGCCGACGGTCAGCCCGGCCTCCTTCATCAGGTCGGCGACGCCGATACCTTCGAGCCCTTCCTCGCGCAGCCGCTTCGACGCGGTCTCGACGATCTTCTCGTGCGTCTTCTGTTTCTCCAGCTGCGAACGCCCCATCGGAATCTCCCGGCACTAAATTCGAATGAGCATGATGTCGGCCGAAAACCGCTTACACTTTTCGGCATCATGCTCCTTGACGCGTATGGATTACAGTCATAATCCTTATAGATAACGATCATAATCCAGATCGTTAGCAATTCCAAGAGGAGCATGAATCATGCGTCTAAGAAACAAGGTCGCGCTGATCACCGGCGGAAACAGCGGTATCGGTCTCGCCACCGCCAGGATCTTCATCGATGAGGGCGCCAGGGTGGTGATCACCGGCCGCAATCCGGAAACGCTGGCCGCGGCCGAAAAGGCGCTTGGGGCCGGCGTGCTGGCACTGAAGGTCGACGTCACCGATGCCGCTGCCACCGAGAAGGCCTTTGCGGAAGCCGCCGCAAAGGTCGGCAAGTTCGACATCGTCTTCGCCAATGCCGGCATTGGCGGCGCGACGCCGCTCGGCGAGACGTCGCCCGCGCAGTTCAACCAGATCATCAGCACCAATCTGACGGCGGTTTTCTTCACCGTGCAGGCGGCCCTGCCGCATTTCAACGACGGCGCTTCTGTCATCCTCAACGGTTCGGTGCATGCCGTGCTCGGCGCCCCCGGCTGGTCGGCCTATGCGGCGACCAAGGCTGCGGTCCGGGCGTTGACGCGGAATATGGCCTCCGAGCTCGCGCCCCGCGGCATCCGCGTCAACCAGGTGACACCAGGCGGCACGAAGACGCCGATCTGGTCGCCGATGGCACCGACGGAAGACGCGATGTCGGCGCTGGAAGCCCGCATCGGCGGGATGAGCCCGCTCGGCCGCATGAGCGAAGCTGACGAAATCGCCAAGGCAGCACTCTATCTGGCCTCGGATGACGCGGCCAATATCACCGGCATCGAGATCACCGTCGATGGCGGCATGACGAGCGCCCCGTCCGGCGCCAAGATCTTCCGCGCGGCTTAAGCGAGTTTCACCACCCCGGAACGGCCGACGACGCAGTTGCGGCCGCTCTTCTTGGCAGCATAAAGCCGGCCATCGGCGGCCGCCAGCACGGCGGTAAAATCGACACCGTCCTCGTCGGCGGTCGCAACGCCGATACTGACCGTGACCGGCCGGTCATCCGGCGTCTTGACGCTGGTGGCGATCGTCCAGCGCAGGCGCTCGGCAAGGAGCAGACCTTCCTCGTGGTCGGTGCCCGGGCAGATGGCAACGAATTCCTCGCCGCCGAAGCGGAAGACGCGGTCGCTCGAGCGCAACGTCGTGCCCAATCGGGCGGCGATCGCCTTCAGCACCTCATCGCCCTGGAGATGGCCGTAGCCGTCATTGACATCCTTGAAGTGATCGGCGTCGAGAATGAGGACGGTGGCGAATAGCCCCTGCCTCAATGCCTCGCGCACCATCAGCGGTGCTTCAACTTCCATGCGCGTGCGATCGTAGACGCCGGTGAGCATATCGCGGCCGGTGCGCTCCAGAAGGTCGTTGTAGCGCTCGCGGAATGTCAGGTCGCCGAACACGTCGCTGATCGAACGTGCCGACACGCTGGCCCCGCCCCGGCGAATACGATATTCGTAGATCGCAAACATCGCCGCATAGAGGCAGACGGCCAGCATTTTCGCCTTCCATCCGGCCCAGAATGCAGCGATCGGCACATCCAGGAAATAATTCAACGCGGCAAAGAAGCCGATCTGGTCGAAGGTCAGCAGCACAAATCCGGAAATCAGGAAGCGCAGCACGACGCGCCGGCGGAAGAAATCGCCGAGTTTCTCGTAAAGCAGGATGATGCCGAGTGAATCGACATAGAGCAACGCCGTGCCCCAGACCATCAGCCAGCCCATCTCTTTGAGGAAATCGACATCGGGCGTGTGGTTGGGCGACATTTGCAGCGGCAGGTGCAGCTGCAGCACCCAGGCGATGCCGACGGTCAGCAGGTTGCCGAGGAACAGGCCGTAGATCGGCTGACGCACCGTGGCGGCATCCTCCTGCCGGTAAAGCATCAGGATCATCATCAGCTTGCCGGAGAAGAAGACCGATGAACCCGGCGACACATCGCCGAACGGCAACGAGACGTAGAAGACCGCCGCCAGATAGGTTTCCATGAAATGCATGACCCCGAGCGCCGTCAGGAAGACGCCCAGACCGAGCCGATGACGGAAGTGCAGAAGCGTGACCATCAGCGAGAAATAGGCGACGGCTTCGACAGCGAAGAGCGCGAGGTTGAACGTCTCCATCACCTCTCCCCAGCTTCAAGCCGGCGCGGTCGGCGGCGCGCGGACGCGGCGATCGCGACAGCGGATCCTTTGGTTGATCGTCCGAAAAAGTCAAACACGAGGGCGGCCCTGCACATGCTGCAGGCGATACCTTTGACCGCAATCCTTTAAGAATGCGTGAGCACGATTGCGCGCGCCGGAGAAGCATCCGGCTCACAGGATTGAAAAACAAGAATAATTGCGGCCGACATCCGGCCGATCCGGCAGATCCCGATTTCAGACCTGACGAAGCTTCTCGCCGTCACCAAAGAGCGACGAACCATGCTGATCAATGATCTGCTGCGCCTTGCGCACAGTGCATTCGAGCGCATCATCGGAAGAGCTAAACAGATCGGCGCGGATGAAATTGCGTACCAGCACCTCGTCGCCGACCTTCTTTTCGATGCGGCCGGCAAGACGATATTGGCTGCCTTCCCTACGCGGCTCCGCGTAGATCGTGCAATCATTGTAAAGCTGCGGCTCGCCGGAAGGGCCGGCCGCCTCCGAGGGGGCGGGTTTGCTGCCGCCGGAGAACATCGAAAAAATATTTGAAATGAACGAAGCCATGCTGCGCCTTTAGCACGGCGATATCGTCGTCGCCAAGTTAAATGATCAGATTGGCGAGGATCTCGTTTTCGGTGATATCCTCGTAACCCATGCCGGCAGCTTCGAAATTTCCGATCAGCCTGGCGAAATTGTCCGGCGCCTTGGTTTCGATGCCGATCAGGATCGAGCCGAAATTGCGCGCTGATTTCTTCAGATATTCGAAACGGGCGATATCGTCGTCGGGGCCGAGCAGATTGAGGAAATCCCTGAGCGCCCCGGGGCGCTGGGCAAGCCGCAGGATGAAGTATTTCTTCAGCCCTGCGTAACGCATGGCTCTTTCCTTTACGTCAGGCAGACGCTCGAAATCGAAATTGCCGCCAGAGACGACGGCAACGATGGTCTTGCCGCGGATCACGTGGCGGTCCATCGCGGCGATCGCCGTCAGCGACAGTGCGCCGGCCGGCTCCAGCACGACGCCCTCGACATTCAGCATCTCCTGAATGGTGACGCAGATGGCGTTCTCCGGCATCAGTTGCACTTGGCTTGCCGGGAAATCGCAAAGAGCGGCGAAATTCAGGTCGCCGATCCGGGCAACGGCGGCGCCGTCGACGAAATTATCGACCTTGGCAAGCGTCGTCACCTTGCCGGCCTCGATACTGCGCCTCAGGCTCGGCGCGCCGGCGGGCTCGGTGAAGACGAAAGCCGATTTCGGCACGGTGCCGTGGAGATAACCGGTAATGCCGGCGGCAAGGCCGCCGCCGCCGACCGGCAGGACGACCATATCAGGCACCGTTCCCTCAGGCAGTTGCTGCATGATTTCAGCGGCGACGGTCGCCTGTCCCTCGATGATGTCGGCATGGTCGAAGGGCGGCACCATGACGCCGCCGATTGCCTCGACATGGTCGCGCGCGGCCTGGTAGCATTGGTCGAAGAAGTCTCCGAACAATCGGATGGTGATGAATTCGGCGCCGAACATGCGCGTCTTGTCGATCTTCTGCTGCGGTGTCGTCACCGGCATGAAGACGACGCCCGGCACGCCGAAATGGCGGCAGACGAAGGCGAAGCCCTGGGCGTGATTGCCGGCCGAGGCGCAGACGAAGGTCTTGCCGACCGCTCCCTGCCCGATCGCCTTGCGGAAGAAATTGAAGGCGCCGCGGATCTTATAAGAGCGCACCGGCGACAGATCCTCGCGCTTCAGCCAGATATCGGCCCCGTAGCGCGCCGACAGATGATCGTTGAGTTGCAGCGGTGTTGCCGGAAAAAGGCTGCGCATTGCTTCTTCGGCGCTTTCGACATCAAGTCTCGTCACGGGCGTGGTCCATTCTCATAATTACAGCGCCGCTATGGCATAGGCCGACCGGCAAAAGAAAGCCCGTTTCGGCCATTTGCGGTTCGCCGCCAGCCCTGTTTACGAAAGCCTTTCTTAAGCCCACCGCAAAATTGGCGGCACATGAACTGATTTTAACTGTCAATGAAAACGCCAGCCACTAATATAAAGCCATGATCACGTTCAACTTCGCAAAACCACTCGCCTGGCTGCTGCTCGCCGTCATCCTCTTCGTCACGGTTTCGCCGATCGGGCTGAGGCCGGAGACCGTTACGACGGTCGACACCGACCGCGCAGGCGCTTATGTTCTTCTCGGCCTCGCCTTTGCGCTCGCCTATCCGAAACAGTGGAAATTGGTGGCCGTGCTGCTGATCGCTGGTTCCGTCGCCATCGAATATCTGCAGTACCTTTCGCCGACGCGCCATCCGCGCCTGCATGATGCCGGCATCAAGGCAATGGGCGCCGCCTTGGGGCTGCTCGCCGGCTGGGTGATCAACAGGTGGCGCGCGACCAAAGCGCCAGATACGCTTCCTCTCGCAGAAAGCTGATTATCCCGGACTAGAACCCGCGCAGCTGCACGGCCCAGAAAAACAGTGGTATTGCAGCGATCGCAGTTCCCAGAACAAGCGCGACACTGGTCTTGACGATCCGGACGCGCCGAACCCTAGCCCCACTCCAATCGTAAACCATCGTCTTACTCCCAGAAGACAACACTTACTCAACCGCCGCGGCGCAATCCTTGCACCGAAAATGCCCCCGTCAAGCAATAGAACGCATATATCCACAATATACATGCATATTCAAACGATATTGTGAAGCTGGTCCGGGGCGACCGGAATCGAACCCGTATGACCGAGGCCGATAGATTGTCGCTGAAACCCGGTACACTTGATCGGCATCGAAAACGACTTTGACAGTGCATGCCTAATGCTCGACGGCGAGCAAGTCAATTTCCGCTCGCCGCCGTCTCGCGCGTTTCCACATAATTCTTTCGTCGGAAGCCGAATAAAATCATGCGAAATTCAGAGTGTTACAGGTCTATTTCGCGTCTGACGTAACCGCGCTATAGCACTTCCACTAGCCGTCATAATGGCCGGAGAACGCCGCCTCTGCCGACTTGACGGTGACTGCCAAATTCACGCCCTTTGTGACCGTCGCGCCGGTGGCGCGAAGGTCGGTCACCACTTTCAAGCCACCCGCCTTTGGGGCCGGGAGCGGCAGTACTGTGCCGGCGTCCAGATCAGCGACCCAGAGCCCGTCTTGACCTTCAACACTAATAACAACAACTGTAGCCATGTTTTTGCCCTCTAACGATTGATGTTTAAAATCCAGCTTTCTTCAGGCCTTCACGATAAAGATCTTTATGCCATTGCTCTTTACTTGGAACTGCAGACAACCACTTGTCCACATCGAAGTCCGGGTTGCCTTCACGAAACCTTCGTACAAAGACCCGCGCCTTGTCCTGATGACCCAACATGGCCCAACTTGCGGCGGACAACCTGTCCGCTAAATTGGGGTCGGCCATCTGCCCGATATAGTCCAGCGAAGCTTCGAATTCGCCGAGGGCATAGTTTGCTCCCGCAGCAGTCCAGAAATAGGTATCGGGACCGAGGGGGTTCAGCTCGATTGCCCGCTCGATCTTTCGCAAGGCCATGGCGGGGAGCGAACAATGAACCAACGTGTCCGCGTAGTCGGCAATCACGTCGGCATAGTGTGGCGCAAGGCTTTCTGCAATTTCCATTGCTTCGGCGCTTTCATCAAACGCGCCCTGCAATAGTTTGGCAACACCGAGCTCGCGATAGCCATCGGCAAAGTCCGAACGCATCTCGGTGGCCTGCTTTGCGAAAGTCTCAGCCAATTGCAAAAGATCGATATCACCTCGGGCCGTCAACAACCATTCCTTGGAGTAGGTGCGCGCCATAGAACTCTGCGCCGGCGCGAAATCGGGGCTTTCGCTGAGCGCGGCCTTCATTTCCTTGCGGGCGCGCCGCAGGTTCGGAAGTGTCAGCCGCGCCAGGTGCCGCCTGCCGACAAGATATCGATGGTAAGCGATCGGGTTCAGATCTTCGCGCAACGCCTCATGGCGCTCGATTTCGCTGGACACGGAGAGAGCGATCTGCCGGGCAACAACTCTCCTGTCTCTGGCGAGATCCATACGATCGAGGCTGAACCTTTCGGCCCAAACTATTTGATTCTGATCGAAAAAGATCAGCTGGGCGAACAGGGTCACTTCATCGCCGGAATTGCTGATCCGGGTGTCGAGGATATAGTTGACGCGATGCCGTTCAAAGAAGGCTTTCTGCGTCTCCACCTGGTGGCCGATCTGAACCGCCGAATACGGGGCTATGACCTCCAGGCTGTTGAAGACGCAAAATCCGATCGTGATATCCTCCACCAACGATGCGGCTAGAAAACCAGCTTGAGGCCGAACGGATTGGTTCCTGGGCGGAAGCAGCACCAAGCGGGGAATGGCAATGCTGATATCTTCGGGCTCAAGGGGAAGCGCCGCGTCGAGTTTCGCCTTTGACGACATGGATGTCGGACGGAGAGGTTTTGCATCACCGTCATCGGATCCGGTGCGCGGGGCGATGCCTTTCGAAGTCGCACTACGCCGCTGTTCGAAATAGTTCCGGAGGGATTCAACTTCCTCTTCCGCGTTGAATATCCGGATGAGCAATTGCAGCGTTTCCGGATCCCTCGGCTCCGTCCGAAACAGGATAACAGCTGCCTTCCTCAGGAGTTCGGATTCCTTTCCCGACTCGGCCAATCGGGACGCCGTTCTCAATGTATTTGCGAGAAACTCGATATGGTAGTTTTCCCGTTCGGCAAGCCACCGCTGAAACTGACGGCTATGGCTGTGAACCGCCCCCAGAAAAGGCTGGTTCATCAGTTTCACCAGCTGTCTCAGTCGGGCAAACGGCTCAACCTCGTCCTCCTGGTTCGATAGCAGAATGTCGGAAGACAGAGACGCCCGTTCAAGGGTGAGTATGTTGCCCTTTGATGAAAGGATGTTTACCCCGAGATCGATTTGGCGGGCCTTAATGCGCGAAATCACCTTGCGTAAAGTCGAAAGTGCAACGTCCCTGTCGGCCTCGCCCCATAGTAAGCGAGCCAAGGTCGTTCGATCTGCCGAACCTTGATCGGTTGTGAACAAATAGGCGAGAAGCAGCAGGCCTTTCTCGGGAAACGCAACAGCGTTCCCATCTCCGTCAACGAGCTGCAACGTCCCGAAGGTCTTCAGAACAAAAGCCATTTTGCCGTTTAGTCACCACATGTCCCGGCATTCACAATGAAAAGTGAAGTGCACGTATTGCAACAGTAGAAATCGCAAACACTACCCCTGCCAGTACTTTGTCCCAATGTCCTGCGAAATTCAACAAGCTTGTGTCGCAGGGGTTGTGCCAAGTTTTCTACGCTGACTCGCATAATGTTCGCAGTCGACCGTCGCGCCCTCGCATATCGGCAAGATAAATCGGAAAATTCGTGCCGTATCGTTGCTTTTCAAAGCTCTAATCAGCAGGCAAGATCTTCGCTTTACTGCCGAATTCAGCTGGACATTCGAAGCGACCAGCGTTTTGGAACGCCATATCCCCAGTGCCCAATATCCGACCTCATCTCTCAAAGCCGATATAAAATTGTGGAGGGTGATTGCGGCCTCCAGACTTTGAAACGGAATCGCATGCCCACCCCTGAATATCGGTTGAGAAAACCGTCTCTCTTTGTTAGCAGGAAGAACCACGCGGACGTGGTGGAATTGGTAGACACAAGGGACTTAGACAAAATTGAGTGCACTGGCGGAAACGCCTGATGTAGAACTGCTCAAAGTCGGGGAAACCTGTCAGATGGCAATCCCGAGCCAAGCCCCGCAAGGGGAAGGTGTAGAGACTAGACGGGCAGCACCTAAGGCAGACGCTAGGGTGAAGGTATAGTCCAGACCACAAACGCCGGAAGGCGGCGGCGAAAGTCGTAGCTGGTAAGAAAATCCCTCGGCCTAGGCTTTGCGGGTTCGACCCCCGCCGTCCGCACCACCAACAAACAGTCATGCGCCGCTTTGCCGGTGGCACCGGCGAATGATCAGGCAAGTATTTCCCATCAAACGGAAAGGCGCCGCAAGCTTACGCTCGCCGCGCCTTATTATTTCTCGTCAAAGATCAGGCGAGCTTGGCAGCAAGCTTGGCGACATGGGCGCCCTGGTATTTCGCGCCTTCGAGCTCGATCTCGGAAGGCTGGCGCGAGCCGTCGCCGTTGGTGATGGTGGAGGCGCCGTAGGGCGAGCCGCCCTTGACTTCCTCGGTACCCATCTGGCCCTGGAAGGCATAAGGCAGGCCGGCGACGACCATGCCCTGGTGCAGGAAGGTCGGGATGAAGCCGAGGATGGTCGTTTCCTGGCCGCCGTGCTGGGTCGCCGACGAGGTGAAGACCGAACCGAGCTTGCCGACGAGCTTGCCGGCAAACCAGAGGCCGCCGGTCTGATCCCAGAAATTGCGCATCTGCGAGGCGACCGTGCCGAAGCGGGTGCCGGCACCGACGATGATCGCGTCATAGTCCGCCAGTTCGTCGACGGTGGCGATCGGAGCGGCCTGGTCGACCTTATAGTAGGAAGCCTTGGCGACCTCTTCCGGAACCAGTTCCGGAACGCGCTTGACGGTGACGTCGGCACCAGCCGACTTGGCGCCTTCGGCAACCGCATAGGCCATGGTTTCGATATGGCCATAAGCCGAATAATAAAGGACGAGAACCTTCGCCATCTTCTGTCTTCCTTCACGCAGTGGGTTGAATGTCGTGATCGAGAGGATCTTTATCATGCGCGGATTTCCGAACACAGTCCCGCCTTGAAGAACTCAGTGTTCAACGCCCGTGGACGAAAATTCACTTGCGCTTCTCATTCCAGCGGGAATGAACGCGCCTGATAGCTGTTTGCAAAGGGGCCGAAGGACGCTACCTATTCACCAGCCCCACTTCACGGAACATCCCATGAGCCCTGCCATCGTCGTCACCGCCGCCATGCTCGCCATCGGCGACGAACTTCTTTCCGGCCGCACCAAGGACAAGAATATCGGCCACCTCGCCGATCTGCTCACCCTTTCCGGCATCGACCTCAAGGAGGTGCGCATCGTCGCCGACGACGAGGAGGCGATCGTCGAGGCGCTGAACGCGCTTCGCAGCAAATATGATTACGTCTTCACCTCAGGCGGCATCGGGCCGACGCATGACGACATCACCGCCGATGCCATTTCCAAGGCGTTCGGCGTGCCCTGCGAATATGACGAAGAGGCGATGACGCTGCTGGCCGATATGTACCGTCGCCGTGAGATGGAATTCACCGAGGCGCGCCAGCGCATGGCGCGCATGCCGCGCGGAGCTGTCCATATCGCCAATCCGGTGTCGACGGCGCCGGGCTTCATCATCGGCAATGTCCATGTGATGGCCGGCGTGCCGCAGGTCTTCCAGGCAATGGTCGACAATGTGCTGCCGACGCTTCGAACCGGCACGCCGGTGCTCTCGCTCGCCATCGCCTGCCCTTACGGCGAAGGCGAGATCGGCACGCCGCTGACCGCGATCCAGAAAGCCCATCCGGAAACCAGCATCGGTTCCTATCCCCGATATATCGGCCAGAAATTCTCGACAGAGATCGTCGTGCGCGGTCGCTCGCAGGCGGCGATCGATGCGGCCGGCGCCGAGGTGCACGCCATGATCGAGGCCATCCGCCAGCGAAAGGACATCGCCGAAAACCATTCCGCCGAGGCTTGAGGACAATGCCGGAGCCGGCGACCGAGCTTGATCCCCGTCAAGGAACGGAAGAACGGTCCGGTGCATTCCTTCCCTCGCGCACGCCATTTCAGCGCAAGGAGAATTGATATGTCTTACAAAACCATTCTCGCCATTCTCGATACAACGGACAATAGCAGCGCGGTTGCCGATTTCGCCTTTGCCTTCGCCGCCGAAAGCGGTGCTCATGTGATCGGCCTGCATGCCGAAACCATCTCCGCCGTGCCGCTGGTGGCGCCGATGGAAATCCCCGATCCTGTCGCCGTGCAGGCGCTGCAGGATATGGCGCATGGCGAAACGATCGCGGTCGAGCGGATCTTTCGCACTAAAGCGGAAGCATCGGGCGGCTCCTCCGAATGGCGCAGCTTTGCAACATCAACCGGCTACGGCTCCGCACCGCTGATCGAAAGCGCGCGCAGCGCCGATCTGCTGATCGCCTCGCAGGCCGACCCTGCCAAACCCTCCGACAGCCATGTCGACGTCGACAGTTTCCTGTTCGAAACGGGCCGGCCGGTGCTGATTATCCCCTACATCATCCGCCAGCCAAAGCCGATCAAGCGCGTGCTGATCGCCTGGAACGGCTCGAAAGAGGTGGCGCGCGCCACCTTCGACGCGCTGCCGATCCTCAAGGCCGCCGACGAGGTGGAGATTTTTTCGGTCGATCCGGCCGACACGGCGCTGCAATCGCCGCTGACGCCAGGCGCCGAGATCGCCGCGACACTCGCCCGCCACGGCGTGAAGACTACGCTTGCGACGGCCCGAAGCGTCGACAAAAACACCTCGCATGTCATCGAGAACCGGCTTTCGGACGACAGCATCGATCTTCTCGTCATGGGCGCCTATACGCATTCCTGGCTCTGGCAGATGATTTTCGGCGGTACGACGAAGACCTTGCTGCAATCGATGACGGCGCTGACTCTGTTGTCGCGTTGATGGTTGCCGCCATCATCGGCGCTCTTGCCTTTTACCGGCAAATTCCGTTAATTGCGGCGACCGATGACGCTTCGAGCCTCGGCCACAACTCGCGCAGTGCAGCTCGCGAACTCGCGCGTTGCAACTCGCGATCTCGCGCAGTTGCAACTCGCGCGATTTCTGGTTTGGCCGATTGCCGCCTCAAGCTCGTCCGGTCGCCGGCAAACGGCGTGTTGTTTTTTCATGCCGCGGAGCAGCCCGATGTCCCTTCCCGATAAAGCCTTTCCCGTTTCCTGGGATCAGTTCCACCGCGATGCGCGCGCGCTTGCCTGGCGGCTTGCCGGCCTCGACCAGACGTTCAAGGCGATCGTCTGCATCACCCGTGGCGGCCTCGTCCCGGCCGCGATCATCTCGCGCGAATTGAACATCCGGCTGATCGAGACCGTCTGCGTCGCCTCCTATCATGATTATGTCAACCAGGGCGACATGACGCTGCTCAAGGGAATAGCGCCCGAACTGCAGGAAAATGGCGGCGAAGGCGTGCTCGTCGTCGACGATCTGACGGATACCGGCAAGACCGCTGTCCAGGTACGCACCATGATGCCGAGGGCACATTTCGCCTGCGTCTATGCCAAGCCGAAGGGCGTTCCCACCGTCGATACGTTCATCACCGAGGTGAGCCAGGATACCTGGATCTACTTCCCTTGGGACATGGGCTTCACCTACCAGGAGCCGATTGCCAAGGGTCCGCGCTGATCGCCGATCAGAGCGCGCGATCCTAATATTTACCACTTGAAATTGTTCCAGATTTTGTCAACCCGGCCTCGTGAATCCGCTATCGGGATCTGCACATCTATTTTACCTTATGCTCATATACCAAGCGGGGTGCGAATCGTTTCAAGTTGCGCTTAAAGCGTGCAGCGACGATACGGTACAGGGAAGCAAGATGGCGCGGTGGGTGCATATAGGAGCGGCTGTAACCCTTGGGTTGGCGTCCTTTCTGTTTCCGCCGACGCTTGCCCGCGCCGAGCCTGCTTATATTCCCCTGGTGCGCGACTATGTCGAGACGCGGATCCGGCCAATGGTGGAAACGCCGCTGGTGCTGAAAGCCATCGCCGAGCAGAATGCGCAGTTCGGCAATGTCAGCGAAATGGATATGCGGGTGCTCGACGAGATCTACCGGTCGGAGGTCGATCAGCACCACCTGCAGATGGTCAAGCTGCTGCTCGACAAATCCGTGTCGCATTACCTGAAAACCAGGCAGGACGCCTCGCAGGGGGCGATCGTCGAATTTTTCGTCACCGACAGTCATGGGCTGAACGTAGGGCAAAGCACCATCACCGCCGACTATTGGCAGGGCGACGAGGAAAAATACCTCAGAACTTTCGCCAACGGCTCCCGCGAGATTTTCATCGACCGGGCGGAACGCAACGAATCCACCCAGATGCTCGAAACGCAGGCGAGCTTCGTCGTCATGGACGAAGAGGACAGGCCGATCGGCGTCGCCACCGTCACCATCGCCATCGATGCGCTCTGAAGAGTGCGAATTTCCTCGCCGAATCGGCATGCGCATTTGCGCCGGAAATGCCATCACAAGATTTGCCGCGGGACGTTTTTTTGCCGTTCCAGCACTTTCCTTAGCCGGCGACGCGTGCAAGCCATTGTAATTTCAGGGCTCCCCGGCTTTCCCCAATCTCCACAGGCGCATCCACAAGATGTTGTGGTTAGCAATCTATTAAGAGCCAGCCCTTGACGGAATCACCTGTTTCAAACTTACTGTCTCTGATGTTGCGGCGGCGACAGGACCGGAGGTAACGAGCCCGGTTCCCTTTTGAAAATTAGACGCGGAATCAGGGTAATGTGCCGGGAACGGTTCAGGCCTGACAGGATTTCTGCGCGGTTTTCAGCCTCCAAAAAAGTGACATTGGGACTGGCGATAATAAGCTGTTAATACTATATTTAGTGTTTGCAGCCACCATCACCACAAGATACAGGAAGGGCATCTCCGGATGACACCCCTGTGACAATACGGAAACGAGACTGGCTGCACGACGACAAAAGTGCCGCCGGATAGGAATTTTGCGCCCTGGTCGCGGGGATCGGGCGCCAACACGAGGTTAAGACCATGCGCATCGAACGTCGTTTCACCAAGGCCGGACACGGCGCCTATGCGGATATCGAATTCCGCAAGGCGACGAGCGAGATCAAGAACCCTGATGGTTCGATCGTGTTCCGCCTCGAGAATATCGACGTTCCCGCGCAGTTCTCCCAGGTCGCGACCGACGTTCTGGCGCAGAAGTATTTTCGCAAGGCCGGCGTTCCCACCCGGCTGAAGAAGGTCGAGGAAAACGACGTTCCTTCCTTCCTGTGGCGCTCCGTTCCCGACGATGCGGCGCTGAAGACCCTGTCCAAGGATGAGCAGACCGGCTCCGAAATCGATGCGCGCCAGGTTTTCGACCGTCTTGCCGGCACCTGGACCTATTGGGGCTGGAAGGGCGGCTACTTCTCTTCTGAGGAAGATGCTTCGGCCTTCCAGGACGAGCTTGCCTATATGCTCGCCACCCAGCGCGTTGCCCCGAACTCGCCGCAGTGGTTCAACACCGGCCTGCACTGGGCCTATGGCATTGACGGCCCCGGCCAGGGCCATTTCTACGTCGACCCCTTCACCGGCAAGCTGACCAAGTCCAAGTCGGCCTACGAACACCCGCAGCCGCATGCCTGCTTCATTCAGTCGGTCGAGGACGATCTCGTCAACGAAGGCGGCATCATGGACCTTTGGGTGCGTGAGGCGCGCCTGTTCAAATACGGCTCCGGCACCGGCTCCAACTTCTCGATGCTGCGCGGCGAAGGCGAAAAACTTTCCGGCGGCGGCCGCTCCTCCGGCCTGATGAGCTTCCTGAAGATCGGCGACCGCGCCGCCGGCGCCATCAAATCGGGCGGCACGACGCGCCGCGCCGCCAAGATGGTGGTCGTCGATATCGACCATCCCGATATCGAGGAATACATCAACTGGAAGGTCAAGGAAGAGCAGAAGGTCGCGGCCCTCGTCACCGGCTCGAAGATCGTCGCAAGGCACCTGAAGTCGATCATGAAAGCCTGCTTCAATTGCGAAGGCGGCGACAATGGCGATTGCTACGACCCCACTAAGAACCCTGCCCTGAAGCGCGAAATCCGCGCCGCCAAGAAGGATCAGGTTCCCGAGAATTACGTCCAGCGTGTCATCCAGTTCGCTCGCCAGGGCTACAAGGATCTCGAATTCAAGACCTACGACACGGATTGGGACTCGGAAGCCTACCTCACTGTATCGGGCCAGAACTCCAACAACTCCGTCTCGATCAAGGACGACTTCCTGCGCGCCGTCGAGAATGACGGCGAATGGAACCTGACCGCCCGCAAGGACGGCAGGGTGATGAAGACGCTGAAGGCGCGCGATCTCTGGGAAACGATTTCCTACGCCGCCTGGGCCTCGGCCGATCCGGGCATCCATTTCAACACGACGATGAACGACTGGCACACCTCGCCCGCCGGCGGCCCGATCCGTGGCTCGAACCCGTGCTCGGAATACATGTTCCTCGACGACACGGCCTGCAACCTTGCCTCGCTGAACCTCTTGCAGTTCAAGGACAAGGCCACCAAGCGCATCAACATCGCCGACTACGAACACGCCGTTCGCCTGTGGACCGTCGTGCTCGAAGTCTCGGTGATGATGGCGCAGTTCCCGTCGAAGCGCATTGCCGAACTCTCCTATGAATACCGCACGCTCGGCCTCGGCTACGCCAATATCGGCGGCCTGCTGATGTCGTCGGGCATTCCCTACGACTCCATCGAAGCCCGCGCCATCGCCGGTTCGCTGACGGCGATCATGACCGGCGTCTGCTATGCGACCTCGGCCGAAATGGCGGGCGAACTCGGGGCCTTTCCGAACTTCGCGCCGAACCGCGAGAGCATGCTGCGGGTCATCCGCAACCATCGCCGCGCCGCCTATGGCGAGATTTCAGGCTATGAGGCCCTGTCGATCGATCCTGTCGCGCTGATCCATTCGGAAAACCCGGACCAGGATCTCGTCGCCCATGCCAAATCGGCCTGGGACAAGGCGCTCGCGCTTGGCGAACAGCATGGCTACCGCAATGCCCAGGTCTCGGTCATCGCTCCCACAGGCACGATCGGCCTCGTCATGGATTGCGACACCACCGGCATCGAGCCAGACTTCGCCCTCGTCAAGTTCAAGAAACTCGCCGGCGGCGGCTACTTCAAGATCATCAACCGCGCCGTGCCCGACGCGCTGCGCACGCTCGGCTATTCGGAAAGCCAGATCGCCGAGATCGAGGCCTATGCCGTCGGCCACGGCAACCTGAACCAGGCGCCGGCAATCAATCCATCGACGCTGAAGACCAAGGGCTTCACCGACGAGAAGGTGGAAGCCGTCAATGCCGCGCTGAAGAGCGCCTTCGACATCAAGTTCGTCTTCAACCAGTGGACGCTCGGCGCCGACTTCCTGAAGGAGACGCTGAAGGTTTCCGACGAACAGCTGGCCGACATGAGCTTCAGCCTGCTCGACCATATCGGCTTCTCGAGGAAGGACATCGAAGCCGCCAACATCCATGTCTGCGGCGCGATGACGCTGGAAGGCGCACCCTTCCTGAAGGCCGAGCACCTGCCGGTGTTCGATTGCGCCAATCCCTGCGGCAAGATCGGCAAGCGCTACCTCTCTGTGGAAAGCCATATCCGCATGATGGCGGCGGCCCAACCCTTCATCTCGGGCGCGATTTCCAAGACGATCAACATGCCGAACGACGCAACCGTCGAGGATTGCAAGAACGCCTACCTCTTGTCCTGGAAGCTCGGCCTCAAGGCCAATGCGCTTTATCGTGACGGCTCGAAGCTGTCGCAGCCGCTCAATGCCTCGCTGATCGAAGACGAGGACGACGAGGATGCGCTGGAGGAACTGCTGCAAGCGCCCCTCGCCGCCCAGGCCGTCACCATCACCGAGAAAATCATCGAGCGGGTGGTCGAGCGTGTTTCCCGCGAACGCGAAAAACTGCCGAACCGCCGCCAGGGCTATACCCAGAAGGCCGCCGTCGGCGGACACAAGGTCTATCTCCGCACCGGCGAATTCGGCGACGGCCGCATCGGCGAGATCTTCATCGACATGCACAAGGAAGGCGCTGCCTTCCGGGCGATGATGAACAATTTCGCCATCGCCATCTCGCTCGGCCTTCAATATGGCGTGCCGCTGGAGGAATATGTCGAGGCCTTCACCTTCACCAAGTTCGAGCCGGCCGGCATGGTCATCGGCAATGACGCGATCAAGAACGCCACCTCGATCCTCGACTATGTCTTCCGCGAACTGGCCGTTTCCTATCTCGGCCGCCATGACCTGGCGCATGTCGACACGTCTGATTTCTCGAACACCGCACTCGGCAAGGGCATCCAGGAAGGCAAGACCAACCTGCTCTCCACCGGCTGGACCCGCGGCTACAAGCCGACGCTGGTGCCCGGCACCGGCGGCGAACGCCAGGCGGGCGAACCCAAGGGTGCGGCGACCGCAGCGCCAGCCCGCGCCACGTCCACCGGCACCGTGACCGTCTTTGCCGGCAGTGCCGCCCGCAAGCTGGAACCGACGGTCGCCATCTCCACCTCCGAAATCGTCGCCTTCAAGCGCGACTACGAGGAGCGCGCCAAGGAATTGGCGGAAGAGATCGCCGAAGAGGTGACCGAGGAAATCACCAGCGACGCGACCGCCCTCTTCTCCGACAAGGCCGCAGCCGACGCTGCAACGGCGAAATCCGAAGCCAAGAAGGTGGAAGCCGAACGCCGCCAGCGCTCGATCATGCAGGGTTACACCGGCAACATCTGCTCGGAGTGCCAGAACTTCACGATGGTGCGGAATGGGACTTGCGAGAAGTGCGATACGTGCGGTGCGACGAGCGGGTGCAGCTGAGTAATGCGCGGATGTATAGGCAGCCATTCATTTTGACGGGCAGCCACTGAAACGCAGAATACGTCTCGCCCCAAGCCGAAAACTTTGGGCGAGACGAACCCGTTCGAGATATCCCTGTTGATTGTGCGAGGCTTGGGCAGTGCACTCTCGCCGTCGTTTCCGGACGCCGAAGGGCGTTGAGACAGCAGCCTCGGCAGAGAATCCTGCCCCATCGTTTCGAGAGAATCCGCTCGGGCGTGTTGGACGTCGATCCTGAAGCATCCCGTCGGTCGCTCAGGGACACTCTTTGTCGATCGCACGATGCGCCCGGATGGCGGCTGCGACGCACACCCGTGACAGACCGTGATAGAGAGGCTCACAGGATGCGCGATGTCACGTAGCTGATCATCGACATCGCCATGATCGGGATGATGGCTTAGTGATCACCGGTGATTTCCAGGATGATGACAAAAGCCGTCATCGGGTCGGGGCCTGCACGACGCCCGCGAAATAGCCGGCCATGCCGAGAATAGTGGCAAGGGCGATGCTGGTGCCGAGCAACGAACCGACCGTGCTGCCGAAGCGGGCGCCGACTGCAAGCGAGGGCGCGAAGATGTCGCCCGGAATGACAGGGGCTTCGGCCGGAAAGGCTCGACGAGGTCGTACATGGAACCCCTGAGCCCCCAACTCGTTTGACGAGGTCGGCATGGCCTTGCATATTTAACAGCGTCCCTCCTGCCGGCGTATCCGGACGCCGAGCTTCTCCAAACCACGAGTCCGCCCTTGGCCTATCCGCAGCTCCGATCCCGGGATCCCGAACTCGAACATGAAACGCAAAGCGGCTTGCCTGCGTTGGTCCTGGCGGCGCTCGGCGTCGTCTACGGCGACATCGGCACCAGCCCGCTCTACGCCTTCAGGGAAGCGCTCCATGCGACCGCGGGAAGCGGATCGCATCGTGAGAACGTGCTTGGAATCCTTTCTCTGATCGTCTGGGCCCTGACGATCGTCGTGACCGTGAAGTATGTCACGTTCGTGCTCAAGGCCGACAACCGTGGCGAAGGCGGTACACTTTCCCTCATGACGCTGGCTCGGGAAAGTCTCTCCGGCAGGCCGGCCTGGGTCCTCGTGCTCGGCGTTGCGGGCGCATCGCTCTTCCTTGGCGACGCCATCATCACTCCGGCCATATCGGTATTGTCGGCTGTTGAAGGGATCCAGGTGGTTGCCCCGGCTTTGTCGACGTGGATCGTCCCGATAACTCTCACGATCATTGCTGTGCTTTTCTTCGTTCAGCGCTTCGGCACGGCCGGCGTGGCAGCAGTGTTCGGACCGGTCATGGCGCTGTGGTTCGTGGTGCTCGGGCTCAGCGGGGCGATCCATATCCTCGACGATCCAGCTGTCTTTTCGGCCGTCAATCCGCTCCATGCGCTCCGCTATGCGACAAACAACGTCGGCATCACAGTGACGGTGCTGGGCGCCGTCTTTCTCGCGGTTACAGGTGCGGAGGCCCTCTACGTCGACCTCGGCCATTTCGGCCGGCGTCCGATCGTGATGGCCTGGTTCCTGCTCGTCTTTCCCTGCCTCCTGCTCAACTACTTCGGTCAGGGCGCCTTCGTGCTCTCAAATC
>NZ_JABDWD010000018.1:0-134120 GCF_019685115.1 Rhizobium sp. NZLR11
CCAGGCTCATCCACGGTTGTAACCAGAGGGGGAACGGGCGACTTCGTCACGCCTCTGGCCGGGTGGCCACCCGGCCAGAGGCTCAATCGCTTCCATCGCACAAAATCTCTAACGTGCAGATACAAGGTGGGAGAGAGGGTGCGGCTTGTGTCGCCGCGCCGTGCCAGGGGCCAGACTCTGCAAGGCAATGGATTGGCGACGGACGCAATTGCAGGTTAGCGCGGATAGGAATTGCCGCTGACACTCCTGAACGCGGTGATGATGCTCTCCACCGCCAGTTCTGCCTGATCCGATGTCGTTTGGAAATTGGTGACGGAGAGGCGCAACACGTCGCGGCCGCGCCATTTGGCGCCGCCGGCGAAGATCATGCCGTCGGCCTGGATCCTTTCGATCGTCTTTCGGGTCAGGGCGTTGCCTTCTTCGGAGGGCAGGTCGGCTCCGAAGCGGATGACGAGCTGGTTCAGCGTCACCTCGTTTAGAATGGCGATGCCGGGCTCGCGAGCAAGCAGATCGGCTGCCAGCCGCGCCGAGGCGCAGCACTGGTCGATGAGGGCGGCCACACCCTCGCGGCCGAGATGTTTCAGCATCGCCCAGGTGGCGAAGCCGCGCGCGCGCCTCGAAAGCTCCGGCACGTAATGGGAGGGATCGCGTTCGCCTTCGCCGGCGAGCGGCAGATAGCTTGCGGCGATCGTCATGGCGCGGCGATGGGCGAGCTCGTTGCGGACGATCGCATAGCCGCAATCATAGGGCGTCTGCAGCCATTTATGGCCGTCGGTCGCCCAGCTGTCGGCCGCTTCGATGCCGCGGCTGAGATGGCTGGTCTTCACTGACGCCTGCGCCCAGAGGCCGAAAGCACTGTCAACGTGCACCCAGGCGCCTTTCGCTTTCAAGAGGGGGATGATGGCGGCGAAGTCGTCGAAGGCGCCGGTATTGATCTGCCCGGCCTGGAGAATGGCGATGACGGGACCGGAGACCGTATCGAGCGTGCCTGTCAGCGCGGCCAGGTCGATCCGCCCCACTGGATCTGTGCGCACGCGCAGCACGCGATCGTGGCCGAGGCCCAGGAATTGCAGCGCCGAGAACACCGTCGTGTGGGCGTCGTCGCCGATCAGCACGGTGATCTCGGGCCCGCCGAACAGGCCATTGGCATCGGCATCCCAGCCGACTTGGCGCAGCACCTCGCCGCGTGCGGCGGCAAGGCAGGTGAAGTTCGCCACGGTCGCGCCCGTCACGAAGCCGACCGAGCTTTCGGCCGGCAGCTTCAGGAGATCGAGAAGCCATCTTGCAGCAACGGTCTCGACGGCGGCCGCGGCCGGAGCGACAGTATGATTTCCGGCATTCTGGCCCCAGGCGCTGGTAAGGAAATCAGCCGCGACACCGACCGGATGCGAGCCGCCGATGACCCAGCCGAAAAAACGCGGGCCGGTCGTCGCGTGCAGGCCGGGCTCGGCGCCATCCGAGAGCTGCCGGATGACATCGAGCATATCGGAACCGGCGGCCGACAGCGGCTCGTCGAAAGCGGCGAGGGAGGCGGCGTAGTCGTGCGTGGGCACATGGCGGGCGGGCGCTGCTTGCCGGAACGCGGCCGCAAGCCGAGCGGCTTCCTGAAACAGAGATGCGATTGCCGACATGCGGATCCCCTTCTGTCGTCGATCCTGAAGGGCCGCCGCTCAAAGCGAACTGCTCTATCAAGGCAGTTTAGCCGATATCGCCGGCGCTGTCGTTGCGCGCCTCGAGGACGCATATTGAGGTTGGCGCACAGTATGCCGAGCGCTCCTGCCCAGGGCACTGCCCGAAATCGTCGTTGCTACGAGTGCGAGAGCTGTAGCCCCGCGAAGTCCTGGCACATACAGGAGGATTTGAGTGGCAGCCGCCTTCGGCGCACGTCTCGCCTTTACCGGGATGCTTAAGATAAATCGAGCATAGCGGGAGATGCTTTCTTATTCTCTCCAATAACCACCCTACCATCTGCTGTTCATTTCTGAAAATTATTAACGTATGCTTAAAATCTATTGCATTTTGCCAAGTATCATTCAATAATGTGGAAATATCATTCGCGCCGCTGTCAAGGCCGCTCTGCCAATCAGCGAGGGATATGCATTGAAGTATTTCGTTGTCTACGCGCTGGTGTGCTCTATGGTCGGGATAATTCTTCTCGTCTTCATCCATCAGATTGCACCCTTCAAAATGGACAGACTCAGCGATCAAGCGACCGCCTGGTCAGCCGCTACATCGGCGACCGGGTCAGCCGATACGCCGGCGACTGGGTCAGCCGATCAATCGCCGACCAGGTTAGCCGATCAATTGGCGACTGGGCCGAGCGAACAGCCGGATGAGCTGGTCGTTCGGTCGACGCGCGAACCGGCGACCGACCAACCAGCCGTCCAGCCGCCGGATCAATGGGACCTCCGGCCATCGAACCAACCGGTGGTCATGCCATTCAATCAATCGGGCGTCCGGAAGGGCGGCCGGGTCGGAACTTCGGCGGAGTAATCGCCAGCGGAGCATCGGCCTCGCCCTTGGAGGTTCTCGCGGGGCGCGACTCAGAGTGAGGTCTCCGTGGAGGCGCGTGCATCCTTCTGCGCCGGCTAGCATATGCGCGGCATCCTCCAACTCATCCTGAGGCGCGTAGCCCATAGGGCGGAGCCTCGATGGACATACCGCAGCGGCTTCTTGCATTCTTTCCACGTCAGTGCACCCGCCTCGTCCTTCGAGCCGTGCAGGCGCCTCAGGATGACGCTCTCTCTGGCGCTGGCGCGAGGGGTGGCGCAATAGGAGCAGGAATCGAAGTCATCGCGTCGGCTTGCATCGGCCGGAGCCCTCTGTAATGACGTAGCTGAGATATCCGAGGAGGTCTCCGATGGATGCGAGCGGCGTGACGATCAGGCTTATCCAGGCAGACGAAGTGGAGGCTTTCCGGCGTATTCGCCTGGAAGCGCTACGCGCCGAGCCGTCCTCCTTTGCGAGCCGCTACGAAGATTGGGAGATCTTGCCCGACGAGGAGTGGCGCAATCGCCTGAACGAGCCGGTTTTCATTGCGTTTCAGGATAATGAGCCCGTCGGTATAATGGGCCTGCTGCGGCAGCGCTCGAGCAAGATGGCCCATCGCGCGACGATCATCATGGTCTATATCCGCGCCCACCTGCGCGGAACGGGTCTCGCTGGAAAGCTGCTGGAGGCGGTTTCCGATCACGCAGGCGACTTCGGCATTCGGCAACTGGAACTGTTCGTCAGCGCGGAAAACCCCGCGGCAATCCGCTTTTACCAGCGGCAGGGCTTCTCCGAGATCGGCAGGATCCCCGGCGGGGTTCTGGAGGAGGGCAGGGAGATCGACGACGTTATAATGGCTCGCCGTCTGGTCGATTGGGCCTGACGGGGAAATTCAGCTCAAACCCCTTTACCTCATCTATTGACCTCAAGCGCGGTTGGGGTCGCAGGATGCCGGCATTAAAGCGCGTCGCGATCTTTCAGAATCGCTCCTTGCGCTTTAGCTCGTTGTTTTTGCGCATGTCGTTGCCGCAAAACCGCTGCACACTTTTGCGCGACATGCTTTGGGCTGGAGGTTTGCCGTGACGAAGATTCTGAGAGACGAGGATCTGGCCGGCAGTGCGTTGATGGGCGTGGCGATGGATGCGCTCGAGACCGCTTTTCTCGCGAGAGCCGGCAATCGGCTGGTCTCTCCGCCCCGGCATCATGTGTCCTTTCCCGATCAAGGCGATCTCGTCTTCACCGTCGGCGGTATCCTTGGCGACAAACCGCTCGCGGGCTTTCGGGTCTATGAAACATTCGGCGGGACGGAGCATTCGCAAATCGTCGCGGTGTGGTCGGCCGACGATGCCAGGCTCAAGGGCATCGTCCTCGGAGAACGCCTCGGCAACCTCAGGACCGGCGCCATCGGAGGTCTCGCCATCCGCCATCTCAGCGCGCCTGATGCCAGGATCGTTGGGATCCTCGGCAGCGGCGCGCAAGCGCGAACTCAGCTTGCCGCAGCCGCCGCCGTTCGAAAACTGGACCGTGCCCGCGTCTATAGCCGCGACGAGAAAAATCGCGCCGCCTTCGCGGCCGAAATGCAGCACGCCCTGGGGCTGGAGGTGGACCCTGTCGGTAACGCTTGCGAAGCCGTCGATGACGCCGACATCGTCATCTGCGCGACGACGAGCCAAACGCCCGTCGTCCATGCGCGGGATCTGAAGCCCGGCGTGCATGTCAACACCGTCGGCCCGAAAACGCTTCGGGGATACGAGCTCGGCCTGGATGTCGCTGATGCCGCAGCGGTAATCGCGACGGATTCTCCCGAACAGGCCCACGCCTACGCTTCGCCCTTTTTCCTCGCCGGTTCCGGCAACGAAGATCGTTTGGCCGACCTTGCCGACATCATTGCCGGGAGGACGGCGGGGCGAGGATCGCTTGGAGAGACGACGCTGTTTTGCTCGGTCGGCCTGGCCGGAACCGAAGTCGTCGTCGCCTCGGCAATCCTCGATAGGTTAGGGGTGTCGGTGTAGGCTTTGATTCGGGGCGCGGCTTTAAGCGTTTGTTTTTATTCATGTTATCGTTGAGTAAGAGGCGAGGCAGGGATATCTACGACGTCAAATAAGAGGGCACGACATCCTCCAACGTCTGGCCGTGCGGCAACCAGAGATGCGCTCAGAATCTGATTCAAGGACGCGCTTCAAGCCTCTGTTCACCCTGTCCATTCGCTCCTTCACTCCAGACCCAGGACATCCCGTATGCCGTATTCGCCGGGCGCGCGTCCTGCGACCCAGCGGGCGGCGGCAAGCGCGCCGCGGGCAAACATGCCGCGATCGAGAGCCGAATGCGAAAGTGTTATGACTTCCTCGGCGGCGGCAAACAGCACGCTGTGTTCTCCTACCAGCCCGCCGGCGCGCAAGACGGCGAAGCCGATCTCGCCGGGCGGCCGCTCGCCGGTGATGCCGTCGCGCCCGCGCCGCTCGACGGATGCCAGGGAAACGCCGCGGCCCTCGGCGGCCGCTTCGCCGAGCATCAGTGCCGTGCCGGACGGCGCGTCGATCTTCCTGTTGTGGTGGGCCTCGAGGATTTCGATATCCCAGCCATGCGCGGGAAGGGCGCGGGCTGCCTGAGCGACGAGACCGACCAGCATGTTCAAACCGATGGAGAAATTACCAGAGCGCAGGATCGGAATCGTCCGGGCAGCCACTGCGATCCGGTCGAGGTCATCCGGCTCGAAACCCGTCGCTCCGATCACCAGTGCCGGACCGCCGGCTGATGCACACAAGCCGGCAAGTTCGGCGGCAGCGCTTGCCGTCGTGAAATCCAGGATCACATCGGCCTCCGCGATCGCATCCGATCGGTCGATCAGCCCGGCGCCTGCAGAGCCCTCACGACCGATGCCGCCGACGAACGCAAAAGTCGGATCGGCTGCCAGCAGCGGCAGGATGGCACGACCCATGCGGCCGTTCGCACCAGCGACGGCTATTTTGATTGATGAGTTCACGGTCTTTCCTAGCTGCGATATTTCCGACGGGAGGGCTGTTTGCATCCGGCATTCGCGCCGGAGAAGGGGATTTGCAACTACCGCATTCGGCTGCCGGCGCAAAGCCGGGTCTCCTGTGGCTGCCTGACGTTACCAGTTGCCGGGGTCGGCGGTGTGATCAATGCTGGCGAATTCATCGGCCTTTTCCCGATCCAGCTTCACCTCCCTGGTCACCCTTGTCTCGTCGGTGACCGCATAGCGGTCAGGGACCGGTCCTCTTGATAGTTCCTGATATAGGAGCAGTGCAGCCTCCTCGGCAGTATCTGCCTCGATCTCCCGGGTGATTGATACGGTGAACTTGTGCATGGCTTCTGCCCTCTCGATCGGCGCGCAGGCTTACCCGTGGCTTGAGCAGTCTGACACGAGTTTTGTGTCGAGGACACAAAAAGCGTGTCGTCTAGAATATGATTCATGCGATGGTTTTAGGTCTCTGTTTTTATGAATTTCTTGGTGCCAGAAGCGGCGCATACTTTTGAGCGAACTCGACCGGTGAGGAAAGATCATGCGCTTGAACCAGGTGACCGTTACGATGCCTGACCTCGATGCGGGCTGGGACTTCTACTGCGTCCTCGGTCTCAGGCCCGTCGTCGACGCCCGTCCTCGGTATGCGCGCTTCGTCTGTCCCGACGGGGACAGCACCTTCTCCCTGCATCAGGGTGAAAGCGGCGGTGGGGGAACCACAGTCTATTTCGAGTGTGAGAACCTAGACGAGACGGTCGGCCGCCTTAGTGAGGCCGGCCTTCACTTTGTGAGCGGACCCGAGGACAAGAGCTGGCTCTGGCGCGAGGCGGAGCTGCTCGACCCCGGCAGCAATCGCATCATCCTTTATTTCGCCGGATCGAACCGCGTCGATCCGCCGTGGCGAGTGGATCAAGGCAGGCCCGAAGTAGGGGCTTCGGCGCCGAGGGATCCCCGCCGCTCCCCGAATTGACGAATCGCGGTCGCCTCGGCATCTTTAACTCGGCGTGGCCTAACGCCGAACCTCCCCAGACCTTCCCCAGCAGGGTCTTCAACCGGAGGCAAAGGGGTTTTCGTCTCGGGTCGTTACTTTGGTCCTGATGTTTCGGGCCTGTTGCTGGGGAACGATGTCCGGAACGTGAGAGGCCCTGATATGACTGAGAATGGAAATTTCAAGCGGCGGGTGCGTGCGCGCGCCGCCAAGACGGGTGAATCCTATACCACCGCCCGCATGCATCTGCTGCCCAGCTCGGCGGAAGACGTAGCGCCCGAGGTGAGGCGCCTGCGTCTCGCTGTGGCGCAGACCACTCATGCAGACGATCCCCGTGACATCGACAAGCTCCGCCGCAGTGGTCAGGAGATTCGCCTGCTGATGCGGCAGGCGCGGCAGGCGGGGGCACGGCTCGTGCACTTTCCCGAAGGTGCGACGTCAGCGCCGAACAAGCGCATCATGTCGGAAATCGGGCCGCGAGAGATCGGGCCATCCGATTGGCGGCGGTTCGAATGGGCCGTGCTGCGTGAGGAACTGGATGCAACGCGCAGGCTGGCGCGCGAACTCGAGCTCTGGACGGTCATCGGCTCAGTACATCCGCTGACGGAACCGCATCGACCGCACAACAGCCTCTATGTTGTCTCCGACCACGGCGAATTGGTGACGCGCTATGACGAACGCCTGCTGTCCAACACCAAAATTTCCTTCATGTACGTGCCGGGGTCGATTCCTGTGACCTTCGAGGTCGACGGCATCCGCTTTGGCTGCGCGCTCGGCATGGAATGCCACTATCCAGAGATTTTTAGCGAATACGAGCGGCTAGACGTCCATTGCGTGCTGTTTTCGACGACAGGCGGTTCACCGGCTACTGAACCGTCTTTCGCCGCAGAGGCGCAAGGGCATGCGGCGAGCAATAGTTACTGGGTCAGTTTCTCGATCCCCGCCCATCCCGGTCAGGCTGATCCTGCTTCTTCAGCGATCGTCGCGCCTGGCGGCCGATGGGCGGCGCAATGCCCTACGGATGGCACGGCCGCGATATCGGTCGCCGATATCGACGACAATCCCGGCGATCTTTCCCGTCCTTGGCGGCGCAAGGCGCGGAGCGGGCTCTACGAACCGCATCGCGTTGCCGGCGACCCGCGCAGCGACGGCCGGGATATGTTTTAGAGCCACGTCGTGTCGAACCTCACCCCGAGGCGGCCAGCAAGGCCTCGAGGGGTGAGGCGTGCCCGAGACGCTGCTGCAAGTCGGAGGTGTCGATCTCCGACATTGAGCCGCGCTATAAATCCGCAATGAATTTTGGCGGGCCGCGGCGGTCACCAGGCATGAACCCTTGTTACGCAACGACGTCGGATATCGTTTCGGCCGAAGCGCCTACCAGACTGAACTCGCCGTCGCGAAGGCGATAGAATCCGTATTGGGGAACGGGCAGTTCCAGCATCTCTCGTTTTGAAAGGCCAGAATAGACACCGCGGACCAATCTGCCAAACAGCCCGTGAGAAATCGCGACTGTCGGTCCGCGTATGCCTGAGATCCAGTCCTTCGCCCGGGCACAGGCAGCATCAAAGCTTTCTCCGTCGGGAGATTTGAAATACCAATCAAAAGCGTCGGACCCGTCCAGCATTCCCGGAAACTCGTTGTCGATTTCGAACTTGGTCATGCCGTCCCAACAGCCGATGGTCACCTCCATCAGCCGCGGTTCCTGGTGGGATTCCAAAGGCAATATCCGTTTCACTCGAGCCGCAGTCTCTTTCGTTCGACCTAGCGGGCTAACTTGGAGTTGGAATGAACGCTCGGTGCCTGCGACTTCCTTTTTCAGAAGCTTCGCCGCCTGTTCGGCCTGTTCGATACCGCGCTCCGTAAGGGATGAATCTTTCTGGCCTTGGAAGCGGCCTAAGCTGTTCCAAATGGTCTCGCCATGGCGAAGCAGGAAAATCATCAGCGTTGTTCCAGGCAAATCAATGCAACAATGAGGGGTTTATTGAAGCGAAGAGGACGGTGCAGCAGCTCGCTCATGCTACAGATCAATGATGACTGCAATTGGCGCGATCCGGGAGAGCCAGGACCTCTTTTATCGGCTCTTTGCGTCCGCTTGGCAGCGCTCGGCAGTCCTTCCCGAGAAATTGCTACCATGGGCTGGAGAAAGACGGTTTGCCTCATATCTAATGAAGGAAATGCGAAACGAAGAGCGAAAGGACCGCGCAATGGCGAAGAATACGATCTGCGTATGGTATGACAAAGACGCCGAGGAGGCTGCCCGCTTTTATGCCGCGACGTTTCCAGACAGTGCCGTAGGCGCCGTCATTCGTGCACCGGGAGATTATCCGGATGGCAAGCAGGGAAACGTCTTGGTCGTTGAATTCACCGTTGCGGGTATTCCTTGCATCGGCCTGAACGGCGGTCCCGCGTTAAAACACAACGAAGCCTTTTCATTTCAGATTGCAACCGACGACCAGGAGGAAACCGACCGCTACTGGAACGCCATCGTCGGCAATGGCGGCCAGGAGAGCGAGTGCGGCTGGTGCAAGGACAAATGGGGTGTGTCCTGGCAGATTACGCCACGTATCCTTTCCGAAGCGCTCGCGGCAGGTGGCGACCAGGCAAAGCGGGTTTTCGATGCGATGATGACCATGAGGAAAATCGACGTCGCGGCGCTCGAGGCGGCTCGGCGCGGCTGAACCTTCACGCAGTAGGTTTTCCGGAGTGTCGGGTCCGGTGAGATTGACCTACATTTCCAGGGTCCTTCGGAAACGGGACAGGCTGTCAAAACCAGAGATCGCGCACGCAGCGCTCTTTGGACGGAAGATCTTCGAACGTATCCAGGCCGTCGAAGTGATCGATTGGCAGATCGGCGACCAGATCCGGCGGCGCAAGCCGGATGTTGACCGCCATGCGCCGGCGGCCATCCTTTTGAAGCCGCAGGCCGCGCCAGCTCAAGACACAGGCGCAGGATGGGCAGAACAAGATTTCGAGGGACGAGGTCTCCCGGCCGGAGCGGGTATAGGAGGCGGTTTCTCCGCTGAGAGCGATACGCTCTCCTTCGTAATCATAGGCCCAGAGCGTGCCGTAGCGGCGGCAGAGAGTGCAGTTGCAGGCGGTGATCGAGCCGGGATCACCTCTAAGTGTCCAACTCGCCTTGCCGCAATGACATGAGCCCGTCAGCATGAGCGTCAGTTCAATCCTGCTTCTTGTTCAAGGACGGCATCCTGCCTCAATGGCGCGACGACCGCAATTGGGGCTTTCGGGCGCTCGCTGTCCCGCGCTCGCCAGGCTCTGTTTTGGCGATATTCCCGTTTGGTCAATTTATAAAAGTTCTAGTTGAGATGGCGGCCAAAAGATGATCCCATACGACTTGGCGTAGTCCGAGTCCACGCTTCCTCCCAATTTTGATCCGAGCGGCCCATGTCGATTTCCGATGCGATTTACCGTCCCTTCGAAACGTTGATCCGGCCGCTCGACATTCCCTACCGGCCGCTGCCTTCCAAAGGTCCGGTGACGGTGCTCCTGCACTTCATCTCGATGTTCCGTGGCGTGCTGATCGCGCTTGCGCTTTGCTCCATGGTGTTCGAGTTGATCAACCTGACGATCGTCTGGGGGCTTTCGGTCATCGTCGATGGCGTGACGCAACAGGGCGCCGCCGCCTTCTTGCACAATGAATGGCTGCTGTTGACCGTTCTCGGCTTCCTGATCTTTCCGGTCATGCCGATCGTGTCGTTCATGCTGAATACGCTGAACTCGCATACTTTAGGCATCGGCATGCCGGCTGCCATTCAATGGCAGGGACATAAGGCGGTGGAGCGGCAAGACCTTGCCTTCTTCCATGATCTCTATGCCGGCCAGGTTGCCTCACGCCTCTCGCAGGTATCCTCCGCCGTCCAGCAGCAGATCCTTGCCGGCTTCCAGTCCATCCCGCGCTTCCTGATGCAGCTGGTGGGCTCTGTGATCCTGCTGAGCGCACTCGCCTGGCAGCTTGCCCTGCCTGTCGTCGTCTGGATCGCGCTCAACATCGCATTCACCGCCAGGATCGTGCCAACCTTCGTCGAGCGCTCGCGCCGCACCGCCAAGCAGCGCAGCCTGGTCGCCGGCGCCATCACCGATCTTTATACCAACATGCAGATGATCAAGCAGTTTGCGGCCGAAGACAGCGAGGCCGGCGCCATCCGCCGCATCATCCAGAGGACCGTGCAGACGCAGCACAGCGAACAGCGTATCTATCGCTCGTCGGAAGTGACTGTCGTCATTCTCAACACGCTGCTGTGGCTGACCATGCTGTCGATCGGATTTTCCGGCCTTGTCAAAGGCTTCCTCACGGTCGGCGAGTTCGTCGGCGCGGTCTACATCCTCAACCGGCTGTCGTCGCAGATCTTCGTCTTCCTCCAGATGGGCCAGCAGATCTTCCAGGCGATCGGCACGATCAAGGACGCCATGCCCGTCATGACCACACCTCCGACGATCACCGACCGGCCGGATGCGACCGAGCTAAGTGTTCAGCGCGGCGAAATACGTTTCGAGAACCTCCACTTCGCCTACAAGTCAGGCAAGCCTGTCATCAACGACCTGTCGCTGACGGTCCGGCCCGGCGAGAAGGTGGGTCTGGTCGGCCTCTCCGGCGCCGGCAAGACCACGCTCGCAAATCTGCTCCTGCGCTTCTACGACATCGGCGACGGCTCGATCCTGATCGACGAGCAGGACATCCGGGCGGTCACGCAGTCAAGCCTTCGCCGCGCGATCGGGGTGATCGCACAAGACGTCGCACTGCTGCACCGGTCGGTCGGCGACAATATCCGCTACGGCCGTCCAGAGGCGACGCAGAACGAAATCGAACGGGTGACGAAGATGGCGAGCGCCGATGCCTTCATCACTGATCTGACTGACAGCGAGGGCCGCAGGGGCTATGACGCCTTCGTAGGCGACCGCGGCATCAAGCTCTCCGGCGGCCAGCGCCAGCGTGTCGCTATCGCCCGCGTTCTGCTGAAGGACGCGCCGATCCTGGTGCTCGACGAAGCGACCTCCGCGCTCGATAGCGAATCCGAAGCCGCCATCCAGGGGCGGTTGAACCTCGTCATGGAGGGAAAGACGGTGATCGCCATCGCCCACCGGCTGTCGACCATCGCCAGGATGGACCGGATCGTCGTGCTCGATCGCGGGCGGATCGTGGAGGAGGGCAGTCCGGACGAACTGGCCGAAGGCGACGGCCTGTTTGCCCGCCTGTGGAAACGCCAGACCGGCGGCTTCATTCCCGAAGACATCGTTGAAGCATTTCCGGCCTCACCCAGGGCTGACTGAGTCGTTGAATTTTTTGTCGCGGCAGACTGAGTCGACGCACCCTTGACGATCACGGCGGCACTCCTGCCTATTGCCTGCAAGGGAACCGGGGCAGGGTGGTCATGATCAATCCGTCGAGCAACTCGGGAATGCGCGACGCCGATGTCACCATCCGTCGCATTCTCAAGGTCAACCATGCGGTCGAGTTCGGTGCTATCAGGATCTATGGCGCCCAGATCCTGATGGCCCGGCGGCTGTTTCCCGACATCGTGCCGGCGCTTGAAGAGATGCGTGAGGACGAGATCGACCATTGCCGGCTGTTTCGCGAGGCAATGCCTGCAAGGAGCGCCAGGCCCTGCCGCGTCATGGCCTTCTGGAGCCTCGGCGGTTCCGTACTCGGCATCCTGACGGCGCTTGGCGGGCGCAACATGATCTGGATCTGCACAGAGGCCGTTGAAAGCACGGTCCATCGCCATCTCGAAGACCAACTGGCCTTCCTCGCCAAGCGCGATCCCGAGCTTCACGCCCTGATCGCCTCGATACAGGAACAGGAGCTGGCGCATCTGAGGAAGGCTGAGGACAGTCAAAGGAGACAGGGCCTGAACCACGCCTTGCTCCTGCCCATCATCGGCTCTCTGACCGATCTGATGATCTGGCTCTCCACCTGGGGTGACTCGAGCTGGATGCGCGCCGAAATGACACGTGCGGGGAAGGGATAGGCTTTGACGGGGAGGTTCGGAGGAAGCAATGGCGGCAGAGGCAACGGTAAACTTTGAGGTCGGTGGGGATCATGTTGTCGGAACATTGCGTCTGACGGCCTCGGCAAACGCACCGATTGTCGTGCTTCTCCATGGGTTCGGAGGAACGCGGCACGAACTCATGATTTCTCAGACCGGCACCGGTATCTTCACGCATACGGCGGAGAAGCTCGCGTCTCTCGGTTTTTCGAGCCTAAGGATTGACTTTCGAGGTGTCGGCGAAAGCGGCGGACGCTTTCAGGACACGACATATAATCGCCAAATCGAGGATTGCATCGCCGCCATGGACTTCGTCAGCGATCTGCCGTCGGGTGGTCCGAATGCGATCTTTCTGCTGGGATGGAGCCAGGGTGGCCTGGTTGCTGCCGTGGCGGCGGGCCGAACAAATCGACCAGCGGCGGTCGCGCTCTGGGCCCCTGTCGGCGAGCCGAAACTATCCTTTCCAGCCTTGATTGGGCGTGATGTGTATGAACGGGCGCTCGAAAACCGATCGCCCACCAAGCTTCAACTTCCGTGGGGCTCGTCCATAACTCTCGGCCATGACTTCTTTGCCGAGGTCGAAAGCCTGGATCCGCTGGACGAGATTGCTAAGTATGATGGACCGGTTTTCCTTGCCGAAGGCAGCCTGGATACCGCCATTCCTGTGGGAACAGCGGCAAAGTTCGCTCGGGCGCATAAGGGGGCACACCAAGTTTGGGAGGCTCCCATGGATCACATTTTCAACACTTGTAAGAACGTCGATATGCTGGACCGGCTGATCACGGCCACGGCAAGGTTTTTTGGTGACCGGCCGGATGATAGATGAGGCACAAGGCTCAACGCCCGCCTCAATGAATACCGGTTCTATTCGACAAGCCCGAGGATCGGGCCGTAACCGCCGTGCCAGGAGCGGTCGTTGCGGCCCATTGCCGGATGGTAAAGCCCGACACCGTTTCCGCCATCGAGAAACAAGGCGTCGGGGCATTTCAGATTATCGCGGAAGAGCCGCGCGAAATCGTCGAAATTCACCCCGTCTTCGCTGATCGCCAAGCGAACCGTGCCGGCCGCGCAGACGCCGACACCGCTTCGGCGGGTTCGATCCGTCGAGCCTGGGATGAAGATCGGGTTCAGCGTGCCGGCGATGACAAGCATCGGGCCGGACTGTGTAGCGAACCGCACTTTGGGCGCAAGCTTCAGAAATTCATCTGTAGGGAGGATGCCTGCGCCGGTTTCACTCAGAAAGAACACGCCGTTCGGCTTCTTGTAGAAATTGGGTACCTGGCTGGCGGAGCTTTCGGCCTTTGCGGTATTGGCGGGTTTCAATTCCCTGCTGTTTTCGACATACAGTCCCATCGGCGAAAAATCGGCCCGGTACATGCCGGCGTTGACGGCCAACACCAGCGTCTTCCCCGCCGCGTGAACGGCTTCGGCAAGGCTTGAAAAGGTGCGGTACGGTGCGCCATCGGCGCCCTTCCAGAACAGGCGGAGGTCGGCTTTTTCAAGGTCCAACGTGCAGACGACGTATGCCGCATCTTCAAAGGTTTCCCGCTCGCATTGTCCGGCATGCGCTCGATGTGGGGACATCATCATTGCTGTCAGCATCATGGCCGCGGCGAGCATGCCCTGTTTCAGATAGGTCATTGGTCTCACGGTCTCGACCTCGTCAAAATGTGCCCGACAAAGCCGTGCAGGCGAGTAGCACGCCCGTCAGGATATTGGCGAGGAAGAGGCGGTAATTCAGGTCGGGGCGGGCAAGGTCGATCCGCCGGGTCTGCCAGGCGAGATGAGCGGCGATGACCAGCATTCCGATTGCATAAGGCGGCGACATGTCCAGCAGCCAGCCGCCGAGCGACCAGGCCCCGACGGCCAGAGCATAGAACAAGCCGATCCACATCTTGCCGTCCCTGCCGAACAGGATTGCCGTCGACTTCAGGCCGAGGCGGGTATCATCCTTCAGATCGACATAGGCGTAGACCGTATCATAACCGATCTGCCAGGCGATGGCCCCGCCCCACATCAAGACGGCGCCGGCCGGAATATGGCCTGCAAGCTCGGCCCATGCCATCAGCATCCCCCAATTGAACGCTGCACCCAGGACGGCCTGGGGCCAGTGGGTGAAGCGCTTGCAGAGCGGGTAGATGAAGACCAGCGGCAGAACCGAGATTGCCACCAGGCACGTATAGGGTGTCAGGAAGAGTAGAAGCGATGCCGCAGCCACGAGTTCCACGGCCAGAAAGACGAAGGCGTGCAGGGTGCGGAGCTCCCCGCTTGCAAGGGGCCGGAAGCGAGTCCGTTCCACATGGCCGTCAAACTTCCGATCCGCGATGTCGTTGACCGTGGAACCGGCACTTCTCATCAGCACGGCGCCGAGAGAGAAGATCGCCAACTGCAAGAAGTTCGGCAGACCGTGCGATGCCTGGATGAGGGCGGCCCAGCATGGGAAAAGCGTCAACCAGATTCCGACCGGGCGATCGAGCCGCGCCAGTCGCGTGTATGGCCGCCATGCGGCCGGTAACCGGCGATCCACCCAGTCGCCATGGTTGATGTCGCTGAGATCAGGGCGGCTGAGTGTCGTCATGATGTGATCTAAAATTCCTATCGCAATAAACCGGATGCCTCAGCTTTTCATCGCCATCGGTGACGCCGAGAATAGGAATTTTTGCAAGCACTGCAACGGCAGTCTGCCGTGACTAAAGCGCGTCGCGATCTTTCAGATTCCCTCCTTGCGCTTTAGCTCTTTGTTTTTACGCATGTCGTTGCCGCAAAACCGCTGCAAACTTTTCCGCGACATGCTTTAACATCCCCGCCCGCATGACCTGCCGAATGGATACGCCGGTTATGCGTGAGCCGGCTGGATGCTGTCCTCTACAACGCTGAGGTCCAAGTGTCGCAATTCAATCGTTACGACTATTCCTATCTCCCCGCCCATATGACGTGCGGGCCAGCGCCGCGATCCGGTGCATCCCTTGGCAGGCCGAAGAAGCGCTTTGCCATTTCGGTGGGGCCGAGATCCTCCAGAGATACGAACCCCAGGCTCAGCAATCGCTCGGAGATTTCCTTCGGATCGAAGTGTGTCAGCCACGGTTCGCCGGCCGCAGCCGTGCGCGATCCCATTTCCGCCGCGCGGGCACGGCGTTCGGGTGAATAATTTTCGAGGGGTTCGCTGTAGTCGAAGACGACGGATGCGCTCGGCAGGCCGGCGACGAAGCGCAGCAGGGAAAAGACCGACGCCTCCTTGAGATAGGGCACGACGCCGAGCCAGATGAAGAAGGATGGCGTTTCCAGCTTGAAGCCGGACGCGACGAGGCACTCTTTGAGATCTTCCTGCTCGAAATCGACCGGAACGAATGTCGGCGGGGCGTGCGTCAGCTCGGTTTCGTTCAGCCGCGTCTGCTTCCAGCTTTGCGTGGCAGGATGATCGACTTCGAAGACCTTCAGGCCGGCATGGGGATTGCGCAGTGCAAAGGTGTCGAGCCCGGCGCCGAGGATAACTGCCTGCCGGACGTCTCTTGCTACGGACAGGGCAAGGCAGTCTTCGGCATATCGGCTGCGTGCCGCCATGAAGAGGCGAAAGGATCGCGTAGAGGGGTCCCGGGCTTTCAGGTCAGCCTCGGCGCTCGCCTCCTCACCGAGTATCCGGCGAGCGTAGGGGTCGAAGAAGATTGCGCCGCCATCGACGTTCTGGTGCGCCGCCCTGTAGGCTGCAGCGCCCAGCGCGGTGCGGCTTGGTTCCGATGCTCGCATGAAAGCCTCGTTGTCTGTAAACCTTGGTCCCGACGCCCGGACCGTAGCTGACCCTTGTCATCGCGGGCAGGTTAAAACACGATTTTAACGATGTAAAGATTAGATCAAGACATGACTAGGGATAAAACAGCGACCCGCTATCATCACGGCAATCTGCGCCCCACGTTACTGGCGATGGCAAGGGCGCTTATCGAGGAGGGAGGCCCGGCGGCGCTCAGCATGCGGGAAATCGGTCGCCGCGCCGGGGTCTCGGCTCCGGCGGCCTACCATTATTTCAACAGCCTTGACGCCATCGCGGCGTCACTTGCCGAACAAGGCTTTGCCGAACTCAGCGAAACCATTGATGCCGCCCTGGATGGTCCCCGGCGACACCTGCTTGCCGGCGGCATCGCATATGTCGCCTTTGCCCGCGCGAATCCGGGCCTCTATCGGCTGATGTTCGGGGAGAGTTTTCAGGCCTATTCCAAAGGAAATGAAGCGATCCGCGCCTCGCGGGCGCGGGTTTACCGGCAGATGAAGGACGATCTGGAAAAACGGCTGACGCCTGAGGATGTGCCGATTGCCGCGCTCTTTCTTTGGTCGTTGACGCACGGCCTTGCCTTGCTGATGATAGACGGCCAGGTCGAACCCGACGCGGATCTCGACACGAAGATCGAGGATATCCTGAAGTTCGCCGGCATGAGGCTGCCTGCAGCGAGATAGGCGGTCGACGCCTTGAGCAAAAGCGAAAGGCACGAACATTCGGCAAGGAGCCCAAGACATTCGATCATTACCAAGCGGTACGAGCGGTACCGAGTGCCGTGGTATGAGAGGACGAAACGTGGGCGACGTACGCCTTGAGCGACACGACACAGTTTCCCGGACAGCTGAGTTTGTGCAACGTCAAGTGCTTCAGCAATAACTCTGCGTCGCGCTTCTCGGATAGCGGAAATGTCACAGTCATGCGAGTTTCTCCAACGAACAACCTGAGCGTCTACAGAAATAATGGTTAAATTTTTTTGCGCTGCAACAAGAAAATTTTAATAATAAAATTAAAATCGATTAGCTTTTCGGGTGGGATTTTTAAAATCGTTTGAAATTTGGTTCTGCGCTGGAAGCTTTCAATTCGCCGTTGGATGCAAGGCCGACCGCTCATGTTCCCTTGCGGGCTGCCCAGCTTCGGAGCCGCAATCCGTTCAGCCTGATGAAGCCTTCGGCGTCGTGGTGGTCGTAAGCGAGGGAGCTCTCTTCGAAGGTGACGAGGTCGGCGGAATAGAGCGAGCGAGGGGAGGTGCGAGAGATGACCGAGGCGCATCCCTTGTAGAGCCTTAGCGTCACTTCGCCGCTGACGAAGGCCTGGCTCCGGTCGATCAGGGCTTGCAGCATGTCCCGCTCGGGGGCGAACCAGAAGCCGTTGTAGATCAGCTCGGCGTAGCGGGGCATGATCTCGTCCTTCAGGTGGGAGGCGGCGCGATCAAGCGTAATCGATTCAATGCCTCGATGGGCCGCAAGCAGGATCGTTCCTCCTGGCGTCTCGTATACCCCTCGCGATTTCATGCCGATGAAACGGTTTTCGACGAGATCGAGCCGGCCGATGCCGTGTCGGCCTCCGATCCTGTTGAGCTCGGTGAGCAAGGTGGCCGGCGTCATCGCTTCGCCGTTTACGGACACCGGATCGCCGCTCTCGAAGCCGATGGTGACGGTCTGGGGGGTATCGGGAGCGTCGATAGGGTCGACCGTGCGCTGGTAGATGTATTCGGGCGCGACCTCGGCCGGATCTTCGAGGATTTTGCCTTCGGTCGAGGTGTGCAACAGGTTGGCGTCGATCGAGAAGGGCGCTTCGCCGCGCTTGTCCTTGGGCACCGGAATCTGATGCTTCGTGGCATATTCCAGTAGCTGGATGCGGGAGCGGAAGTTCCACCGGCGCCAGGGAGCGATGACCCTAATCGATGGATCGAGCGCATTGACGGCGAGTTCGAGGCGGATCTGGTCGTTACCCTTGCCCGTCGCGCCGTGGGCGACGGCATCCGCGCCGACCTCGCGGGCTATGGCGACCAGATGCTTGGCAATCAGTGGCCGGCCGATGGAACTGCCGAGCAGATACTGCCCTTCATAGAGCGCGTTGGCCCGCAGCATCGGAAAGACGAAGTCGCGGACGAATTCCTCCCGTAGATCGACAATGCGGATGTCCTTCACGCCAAGCATCTCCGCCTTTGCCCGCGCCGGCTGAAGCTCCTCGCCCTGGCCGAGATCGGCGGTGAAGGTGACGACCTCGCATCCGTAGCTCTCCTGCAGCCATTTGAGGATGATCGAGGTATCCAACCCGCCGGAATAAGCGAGCACGATTTTATTCATTTTTCCTACCATTGGTCATCTCCACATCGATGTTTGGAACCATAGGTCATGTCTTGCGCAATGAGCTTGCGAAGCGTCCTCAAAATTGCAAATAATTGGCATATTCTGCCATTTGTATGGAAACTGGAGCTATAACATGCCGACAGGGCTCGATGCGATCGATCGCCATATTCTGCGCGTACTTCAGCGCGACGGGCGCATTTCGAATGTCGAGCTGGCAAAGGAGGTGGGCCTGTCACCTTCGCCCGGCCTGCGCCGCGTGCGGCTGCTGGAAGAAGCCGGGATCATCGATCGCTATGTCGCCGTGCTGGATCCGGCAAAGGTCGGGGCGGGGCTGACGGTTTTCGCCCGCGTATGGTTCAAAACTCAGGATGCCGAGGTCACCCTGCGCTTCGCCGAAGCCGTGAGACGGTTTCCCGAGGTGATGGAGTGCTACCTGACGACGGGCGAGTGCGACGCCGTGCTTCGCATCGTCACCACCGATTTACACAGCTATTGGCGTTTTCAGGCCGACCACCTGACCCGCATTCCGAGCGTCCTCAGCGTCAAGACCGACGTGCCGATGGAAACGCTGAAGCGAAGCTACGAGCTGCCGTTGCGATAGGTCACGCGTGGCTCATTGCCCGTCGGATGGGTGCCGACGGGTGGCCAGCCCCGTCTTCGAGGCCCCTGCGGGGCGCCTCAGGATGAGGCTGGAGAGAGGGCCGTGCTGATACAGGGTCACATCGGTCAGCCCTCATCCTGAGGCGCGGAGGCTGAAAGCCGGAGCCTCGAAGGACGAGGGCGGGTGATTGGGCGAACGGTTGCAACATGTTCATCGCATCCCCACGTGCCCTTGAAACGGGTAACGGAGCAGCCATGCACGACCGGGAGCAGAAGCCGAGCAATGGGGGATTCTTTCATGATTTTCAGTCGGGATTGGAAGCTATTGTCGAAGGAATCTGGGAGTTGGATTCCGAGATCGCTCTTCTGCTGGCGGTCGCACCCCTGCTGATCCTTGTTATCTTCTACGCATTCCGCGCTCTGTTTCGGGTGGGACGGTGGGTCTGGAACGCTTGCCGATCCGGCCGCGCCAAGAAGGCGGTTTCCAGATCGGCTGAGGCGTGATTAAGGAGCGCCGTTCAGGAGACTGTTGCTCCAGGGGTCAGTAGCCCTCGATTTCAGCCTCGGCCAGATGAAACTCGCAGGTCCGCAACGCTTCCCGATTGATCGAAAATCGGATTACTCCAACATCCCACCATTGGAAGCGTGGGCCCTCGGAATCGCTGCAGAGTTGAAGCAGGAGAATTGCATCGTCTTCGAGGTCGGATTGTAACCCGTCGCCGGTTCCCACCATGCGGTGTGACAAGTACCCGTTCAGCTCGGCCTGATTGGCGGGATTTCCGGCAGCAACCAATTCCGGTTCCATTTCAGCAATGCCGGGAAAATCGGTAAGAAGGGTCGTCAGAGATGCGCGGAAGGCCGTTTCGAGATGCGGGTGCAATCCGTAGTCTCCCGCTTGTTTTCGTAGTTGACGGCCCTCTTCCACGACGTTCAGAACCTTTTCGCGAAGTTCGGGGGAAAGCTTGGTTGCTCTGCCCAATGCGGTGAGGCTGCCAGTCAGCGCCATCGCTTGCTTCTTCCAACCGTCGTAGGCCTGCATCAAGGTGTCGGAGGGTTCACCCCAGTGCTCAAGAACATCATCCAGCGGCAGCGCATTTTCGCACCACTCATTTCTGGCTTCATTCAAAAGCATGACCGCGTCTTCCACGCGGTATGGCAGGCTCCATGATTTCAGCTGGATTTTAGAGTGATACCAGTTTTCTCCCTCTTCTCTCCGCAGCATTGAAAGGCAGTCATATGCCAGGTCGCTGATGTCGGACATTTCGACATCCACGCGAGCTTGGGGAGGCTGCTTTTGAGAGGTCTCAAGTGTCTTCGGCGCCTGGAGCTTGAACGGATTTATCCTCGTCCAAAAATTTCGGATGGCATCCGGAATGCCATTTGGCTCGTCGAAATCGGCCGGCTCCATGGCAATGGCGTTCTCAAAAGGCCGGACCCGAGGATCGTCTGATCCTGAAAATCGTGGGATGTCCCATAAATCGATCACGGTGAAGCGAACGGTGCACCTCGGGAAAAGCTCGCCTTTCGGGCTCTCTGGATTTCGATAGTTGCTTCCCGGTGTTTCACCGTAATCTAGATGATCGATTCTCCACCCGGCGTCCTCAGGAACTGAGCGGCTGGGAAAATCCGCGGCGTTGCCAGGGTAATAGAGAACACGCCAGGCATCCGAACCGTAGGTCTGGAGCGGCTCGTTGGATTCCGCCAAGGCAAAGAAATAGAGCACCCCCGTTTTCGGAAGCGCGCCGCGAGCCTCGATTTCAGGCAGTTCCTCCAGATTGATTTGCGCCAGGAAATCCAGCGATGCCTTTGTCCCATCCTCGAATTCGATCGTGGGCCAATCGAGGCTCGGCGGAAGATTCGGTTCTCCTCCGATCTGTGACAAGAGCCCCAGAGCTTCATTCGGTGGCCAAACCCGGTCCAACCTGATGCTTTTCGTGCGGTGAGGGCGCATCAGTGCAGCCGCCTGCTCGATTGTAACTGTGGGCGCCGTTCGATTGATCATTATGATTTTTCCGACTCTTTGCAGATAAGTGCCTGCGGGCGTGGATCCTTCAAGTCAGTGCCGGCTGAGCGTTGCACGCTATCTCAACGGTGCCCAAGAATCGTAAACTTGTTCAGCCGTTGGCGTGCCGCTCTGTGTGGCATTAGGCCGCTGGCCGGCCGGTGCGTTTCAACCACATCCGCCGCGTCCAGCGCGTCTCGCAAAAGGTTCTTTCGCAACGCTGCGGAAGCCAGAGCGCGGGCGCCGATTTGGCCCCGAAGCTTTGGGGTAACCCTGTCAACTATCACAACGCGCGGGACGCTAATTATCCGGAGCTGACATTGGAATTCCTGACGGCGAAAGAGGTCTTTCCCGTCCGCAGCCGCGGCTTCCTCAAGCGTGCATCGGCGGGACGCGCCTGAGGATCTGAAGCAGCGCACGTTCATTCACGACAGATTCCTCATCGACTGGGCGGCTTGGCTGCAAAGCACCGACTTCAGGGGTTGCCTGCGACGTTCAAAACATGATTTCGAATAGCGGCCGCACTTTCCCCAGGTGATGCGAATGTTACGTCCAAGACGAGCGTATTTTGATGCCGCGGATCGAGAACAGAAGCTCGTCGGCTGCGTTCTCTCGAGGCTTCTACATCTATTGATTTTAAGTGGACGCGGCGTGCGGGTGTAGAAATGCGGCGTGCCAACTCATCCTCGTCGCATAGCAATCGGATCGGCGCCAGCAAGGCCTGGCGCTGTTGAGCCGCGGCAGCAATTTGTTGAAAAGTGCGCATGCTACGCTGATCGCCGTCAATACCGGCATGCGTGAAGATGAAGTTTGCCGAGGAAGCGCTATAGGCGACGATCGCATCCAAGACGGCTTGCCGAACTCTTCCGGTGTATTCCCATATTCCGTTTGGGAGGGGAGATGTCCCGTCATCATCGATGAGGCGCAGTATCGGGTTATTGAACCAATGATTGTCGACAATCTTTGCGGAAAAAAGGGGGCTCAATTCTTTGGCGATCGCGAGTTTCCCGACGCCTGGAAAACCGATCAGCAGAATGAAAATATTCATACGGAGCAAACCTCCCCACTCTCGTCTGACATAGTCCGTGTGGCGCAATAGGGCTTTTCAATCCTTGCAGCTTACGCTCATTCAACTTGGATATGGATATGGTCGTCGTGGCGGGCGGCGCGGCAACCTTGGAAGCGGACATGGCTGTCGGTAATGCCAAGCGCGTTCTTCAGATGCGGCTCGATGAAGATCTTCTGCAGGCCGAAGCGCGCCACGCCTTCGCTCGTCAGCCAGGCGACCGCGGCCGATGTGCGCTGCTCCTCGATGCCATAGGCCGGAAACAACGGCTGCAGCGCGTCGAAATCCCAGCGTGTGGTAAGCCAGTCATTGCGCCCTTGGCATGGCAATTCGTCGCCCGGCGCGGGCTGCTCGAAAGCGAAATAACCGATCGGGGAGCGGGTGACGCCATCCAGGAAAGCGTCGTCCGCATCCTTGTAATAATAGGCGAAGTCGAGCTTTTTTCCGTCGGCATGCGAAAGGTGCGGCAGCAGCGGAAAGCCGTTGACGAAGGGGAAATTCGCATCCAGCGCGACGGTGACGGTACCGGGAAATTCCTCGTTCATGTGGGCGGCAAGCGCTTTTGCCAGATCGCGCAGGTGAGGGGTGACGTAGTTGCGGTTCAGCAGGCAATAGATCGGGGAGCGGACCACGAGCCTGTCTGTGGCACTTGATATGCAGGAGAGGGGTACCCGCCCGACCATCGGGGCTGCGAGGCTCGCGGCAAATGTCGCACCGGCATAGCAAAACAGGAAGATGGCGAGCTTCGTCAGAAAGCGCCGGATGCCCCAGGCGCGCGACGCGGCCAAGGCGATGAGATAGGCGATGCCGCCGATCTGCGTGAGCAGCGTCAGAAGGAGAACGATCAGGACGTGGAGAGCAAAACGGAACACGGGGGAGGCCTTGCGGGACGTTACCATCCCTTAGGCGAGGGGATGGGGATCCGCAAGATGGCTGCAAACCGCCGACCGGCGAGACCTCTGCTTTTGATCTCAGAATTGACAGGATCAATTATCTGACTTAAGTCAGATAATATGGCTTGCGATCCTGTCTCCCGCGTCCGTCGCTTCAACCGTGCCGTCACTTCCGAAGTCGGCGCTCTCGACAGCTCTTTCCTCGGGCGCGGGCGTCCGCTCGGGGCTGCCCGCGTGCTCAATTCGATCGGACGGGGACAATCGGATGTTGCCGTGATCCGCGATTACCTCGGTCTGGACTCGGGCTTGATGAGCCGTCTGCTGCGCAGTCTGGAAGAGGAGGGGCTCATCGAGACGGTGCCGAACCCTCAGGACGCGCGTCGCCGCATCGCCAGATTGACCAAAATCGGTCAGTCCGAGTTCCAGGCTTATGAAGCGCTTTCCAATGCGCAGGCGGAGGGATTTCTGGCACGCCATCGCCGCCCGGAAGAACTCCTACGCGCCATGGACATCGTTGCTTCCTCGCTGAGGCGCGACCAGATCGTGATCGAGGAGACGGACCCTCGGCACGAGGACGCCAGCTATTGCCTGAGCGAATATTACGGCGAACTTTCACGCAGGTTTGAGAAGGGCTTCGATGTATCGCTGTCCCGCGATCCCGACGCCAAGGATATGACCCGTCCGCGCGGTGCGTTCCTGGTGGCTTTGTCCGATGGCCTGCCGATCGGCTGCGTCGGGTTGAAGGGTAGCGGTGGCGAGGTCGCGGAGATCAAAAGGCTCTGGGTCGCCCCCTCCGCGCGTGGCCTCGGGCTCGCAACACGCCTCATGTTTGCCGCCGAGACCATCGCCCGCGAGCTATCCGTCAAGCTCCTCCGTCTGGATACGAACAGTGCGCTTTCCGAGGCGCAACAGCTCTATCGCGGAACCGGCTGGCATGAGATCGACCGGTTCAATGACGACCCATATCCCGACACGTTTTTTGAAAAGCGACTTTAAGCCTCTCGAGCCACCGCCGTCGGGTCCTACTGGTGGTCCAACTGCTTCGACAGCTCGGTAAAAAGCCTGTCGCGGTCAGTGTTCATCTGGATGAGATCGACGGCAATGGTGATGGCGCGGCGCCCTTCGATGCTGTCGATGTCGAGCTTCCTCTCGCAGCACCATAGCCGAACTGCATCGGTGACGATTGTTATTTCATCATCATTGAGTGAGATGAGCGATAGGAGCATCGTCGTGCCATCCGAAAAGCGGCAAGAGCACCTATGGTCTCTCAAGCGGAAGTGCCGATGCCGATGGGCCGATGGCGCTCACTCTACGCTCATTCCCCAGCTACACCACCGCTATTTCTCTGACACGGTTTGGTGCCTGCCCGGCCGGACGCCCGTATCCTCTGGCAATCTGAGCTTGTCGATCGGCATCATGCTCAAGACAGAAAGTTTCGAGGAATGCGTCCTCGGAGCGTTCGTAGATCTCGACGGACATGCGCGCGAATTGAAGAATGCCGGCGCCTTGTTCTTTTTCTCACGGCCGTCAGACCGGAACCTGCCATGACTGCTTGATCTTCTGCATCGGGATTTCCGTCTTGATGTTGCGGACGCCTTCGATGCGGCCGAGGTGTTCCATCTGGAAGCGCCTGTAGCCGTCCAGATCTGGAGCCACGACCCGGAGGATGAAATCACAGTCGCCGGCCATCAGATGGCATTCGACGATCTGGGGCAGCTTCTCCGCCGCACGGCAGAAGGCCGCCGTCGTCTCTTCGTCCTGAGCCAACAACCAGATGCGGACAAATACGCTGAAGCCCATGTCGAGCTTCACCGGGTCCAGCAATGCGACGTAATGTCTGATGATCCCGGCTTCTTCGAGCATCCTGACGCGCCTCAGACACGGTGACGGAGACAGTCCGACCTTGGCGGCCAGTTCGGTGTTCTGGATTCTGCCGTCCTGCTGCAGGACGCGGAGTATGGCGCGATCTATGGAATCCAGCTTCATTGGCGTCCTCTGCTCGTGATTGGCTAGTCATTGGCACGGGATGCCAATAAAATGGCAATACATATTTGAGAACGCAACCAATCGCTCTCGGGATTGCGATAATAATTCAGGCGACGCACCGCTGTTCGCGGCACGCTTTCGATAACAAGGGTTACCGAGGTGACGGACTGCATCTCTGAAGACATCAGCATGCCCGCAAAAGGGCGATCCGAGGCATGGCGCGGCCTGAAGGCGGCGATCCCGATCATGCTGGGCTTCGTGCCGTTTGCGCTGGTGCTCGGCGCGCAGGCCGCCGGCAAGGGATTTACGGCCGTTGAGGTGCCGCTGATGACGGGGCTGAATTTCGGCGGCGGATCGGAGTTTGCCGCTGTGGAGCTTTGGTCCTCGCCGCCGCACGTGCTTCTCATCGCCGCCATCACCTTTCTCGTCAACAGCCGGCATCTGCTGATGGGAGCAGCACTTGCCCCCTTCATTCGCCATCTGTCGAAAAGACAGGCGCTGATGGCGCTGTTCTTCATGTGCGACGAGAGCTGGGCGATGGGACTGGCGGATGCGAGGAAGGCCCGGGCCAATCTCAGCCTGGGTTATTTCTTCGGCGTGGCGCTCGGCCTCTATTTTTGCTGGGTCATCTTCACGACCATCGGCGTCTTGGTCGGACCGATCCTCGGCGACGTCACCGAATACGGTTTCGACATGGCGTTTCCGGCCGTGTTCCTGGTGATGCTCGCCGGCATGTGGAAGGGCGCGAAAGCAGCACTTCCCTGGCTCGTCAGCCTGTTCTTCGCGGCTGCAACCTACCTGGCGCTACCGGGGGCCTGGTATGTTCCGGCAGGCGCGCTATCCGGCGTTGCCGCGGCATTCCTGATGGCGCGCGCCGATGGCTGATCCGCTTTACCTCACCGCGATCGTGCTGATGGCGACGCTCACCTATCTCACCCGCATCGGCGGCTATCTCTTCCTGCGCAACCGCGCGCTCGGCCCGCGCCTGCGCATCGTCATGGAGAGTGCTCCGGGCTGCGTATTGATCACTGTCATCGCACCCGACTTCGTCACCGGCCGGCCGGCGGATCTGATTGCTCTTGCGGTGACGATGCTGGCGGCAGCCCGGCTGCCCGTGCTGCCGACCGTCATCATCGCCATTGCCGCCGCAGGCATCCTGCGGCACGCGCTGGTGTGAACGAATGCCGATTCCGATCGGCGGCTCGTTTATTTTGCGAGCACGATGTGCGTGGCGTGTTCGGTGGCGACATGCTCGGCGACGCGGAAGCCGAGAGCGGGCAGGTCGATGCCGGTGAACATTGCTTCGCCCTTGCCGAGCACGACGGGCGAGAGGGCGAAATGCAATTCATCGATCAGGCCGGCCTGAAGATATTGGCGCACGGTGCTGACCCCGCCGCCGATCTTCACATCCTTGCCGCCGGCCGCGGCCTTCGCCTTTTCAAGGGCGTCCTCGATGCCGCCGGTGACGAAGTGAAAGGTCGTGCCGCCCTCCATGACGAGGGGTTCGCGGGGATAGTGCGTCAGGATGAAGGTTGGCGCATGGTAGGGCGGGTTTGGCCCCCACCAGCCCTTCCAGGCCTTATCAGGCCAATCGCCGCGGATGGGGCCGAACATGTTGCGGCCGAGGATGAAGGCGCCGAAATTGGCCATGCCACGGGCGGCATAATCCTCGTCAATTCCTTGCGAGCCGTCGTCCTTTCCCTGCATCGCGCGAAACGTGCGGGTATGGAAAAACCATTGAAACATCTCAGTTCCGCGCTTGCCGAGTGGATCTTGCATGCTTTGCTCCGGCCCGGCGCCGAAACCATCCACGGAAAGGGAAAATGCTGCGACACGAACCTTGGACATGGTTTCCTCCATCTGATTGCAAATTAAAACTGGTTGTTTTGTCGCATAAGTGATCCTATAATGCAACCAGTTTTTTGAAGGAGATGCCTGGTGGATATCGAACTGCGCTCGGGCTGCCCGATCAACCTGACGATGGAAGTGCTGGGCGACAGGTGGACCCTCATCATCATCCGGGACATCATGTTTGGCAACCGCCGCCATTTCCGCGATCTGCTGACCCATTCGGAGGAGGGGATCGCCTCCAACATTCTAGCAGCCAGGCTGAAGCGCCTGCTCTCGCTCGGGTTTATCAGCAAGCGGGACGATCCGAGCCACAGCCAGAAAGCAATCTACAGCCTCGAGGAGCCGGCCATCCAGCTTGTTCCCGTCTTCGCCATGATCGGCGCCTGGGGGCGGCGCCATCTGCCTGTCAGCGAGGAACTGAGCATCCGCGCGCAGCTTCTCGAAGAAGGCGGGCCGCCGCTCTGGGACGAATTCATGGAGGATCTCCGGCAGATCCATATCGTCGATCCGATCGGTGGAGCCAACGGCACGTGCACTTCGGCGGTGCTGGCGAAGCTGACGGCGGCGTTCCTCGAGGTCCGCGCAAAATCGTCGGCGCCGGTCTCCTGATTTCGAGAAAGGTCAACCGCCGGCGCCCTGGTATTTGCCGGTGGCGTATCGCCAGTGAGCGATCGATATCAACACCCAAACGGGGCCGGCGGCGAGCGCCACTGGCCCGGCCCAGTCCCCAAGGAGCGGGATAGATTTGCCGAGCAGGGCGCCGACCGGGACCGAACTGGTCAGGGCCAACGGAACCGCGGTGATGAGGGTGATCTGGATGCCGCCGGGAAAGATGTTAAGGGGGTAACGGGTCAGTTCCCAAAAGCCGAAGAAGATCGAAAACAAATGGTTGGACCGCACCCACATCAGCGCCGTCGCGCCGATCATGGTGATCAGCGCACCGGTCAAAAGCGTCGCGCTGATGAGCGTGGCAATGAGGAACGACACGGACCAAACCGACCAGGTGAAGTCGACCGACAGAATGGCCCAGCCCATCAGCGCCGCCGCGAGGATGACATGGCCGGCATAGCCGATATTGAGGCCGGAAAAGACCAGATAGGCCCAGGGGCTGAATGGCTTGACCAGCAGCGTATCGTAAGTGCCGAGTCGCACCAGTTCTTCAAGGTCGCGCAATTGCACGAAGCTCATCGCGGCGCCGAGAGAATAGGCGAGCAGCTGGAAGCTGAACAACAGCGCCAGCTCCGGCAAGGTCCAGCCGCCCAGCGTGTGAAAGCGGGCGAGCAGGATGCCAATGGTGGCGAAGACGCTGCCATAGGACAGGATCTGCGCGAAACGATCGAGCCAGAAAGCGCCGCGATATTCCATCTTTGAGCGGACATGCATCCGCACCAGCAGCGGAATGACGCGGAGGTAATGAATGAGCACGATCAGCCTCCTTGCACGGTGATGCGGCGGGAGGCTGAGCGCCACAGCCAGAGGACGCCCAAGAGGAACATTCCGGCCCAGCCGAGACCAAGGCCGAGATGAAACCAGGTGTCGGCAGCCGAAAGCCTGCCGAGATAGACGGCATTCGGATAATAGACGACCCAGGCGAAGGGCAGGTGGCGGGCAATCGTCGCCAGCGGTTCGGGGAAAAACCAGAAGGGCACCAGCAGGCCCGAGAAGAGATGCAGCAAGGCGCCGAGGATCCAGTCCAGCGAGAAACTCGTCATCAGCCAGAAGGCGACGAGCCCGAAGACCGCCGACATCAAAAATACGAGCACGAAGGACAGCGCCCAGAAGGCAATGAACATCAGGCCATCAAACAGGCTTGCCGGCGGCAGCATGCCGTAAAACAATGCGGTGAAGGCGACGGTCGGGATGACCTGCGTAGCCAGGCGATAGAAAAAGCTGCCGGATTCATTGGCGAACAGATAGAGCGGATAGGACAGCGGCTTGAGCAACCAGACAGCGATATCACCGGTCTTGAGCGACCGGCCGATCTCGCCGATGATCCTCTCAGGCCGGGTGGCGCCCATCACTGCGCCGCCGAGCAGCGCATAGGTCACCATCTGCTGCAGCGAGACGCCGTCGACCACGGTTGCACCGACGCCGGCATAAACGGCCAGCCAGATGGCGACCCGCGCGACGACCTGCACCAGTTTGCCGAAGATGTTGGCCCAGACCTCGTTGCGATAGGCAAGCTGCGCGTGGAAGGCGCTTCGGGTGAAGGCGAAATAAGCGCTCATGGTGCCCGCGCCCGGGCGTTTCGGGTGAAGGCGAGATATGCGCTCATGGTGTCCGCGCCCGGGCGTTGCGGGTGAAGGCGAGATAGGCGCTCATAGTGTCCGTGCCCGGGCACTGCGGGTGAAGGCGAAATAAGCGCTCATGATGCTCGCGCCCGGGCGTCGCGGCCCTGGTAGAAGGTGCGGATGACCTCTTCGATGTCGGGCTCGTGCAGCGCCACATCCTTGAGGTCGCGCTCGCTTCCCACCTCCGAAAGGATTTTGACCAGCGATATGTCTTCGCGCTCGATCAGATAATTCTTGCGCAGGCCCTCGTCGCTGACCAGCGACGCCGTTTTGAGCGGCAAAGGTCCCGGATCGCTGGCAAATTCGAGTGTCAGTCGCCGGGCCGAGCCCAATGCCCCGCGCAGGCTCCTCAATTCGCCGTCGAAGATCAGCCTCGAGTGATCGACCATGATCAGCCGCGGGCAGATGGTTTCGATGTCCTGCAGGTCATGGGTGGTGAGGATGATGGTGACGCCGCGCTCGCGGTTGATCTCCGCAAGAAAGCGCCGCACCGCATCCTTGGCGACCACGTCGAGCCCGATGGTCGGTTCGTCCAGAAAGAGGATCTTCGGATCGTGCAGCAGCGACATGACGATCTCGGCGCGCATGCGCTGGCCGAGGCTGAGCTGGCGCACCGCGCGGTCGAGAAAGGGCGTGAGGTCGAGCAGCTCGCTGAAGCGCCGGAGGTTATCGGCATAGCGGGCGGCTGATATATCGTAGATGCGCTGGTGCAAGGTGAAACTGTCGACCAGCGGCAGGTCCCACCACAGCTGACTGCGCTGGCCGAAGACAACGCCGATCTCGCGCGCATTGTCCATTCGCTTGAGATGCGGTGTGCGGCCAAGCACGGTAAGCGTGCCGGCGCTCGGTACCAGGATGCCGGTCATCATCTTGATCATGGTGGATTTGCCGGCGCCATTGGGGCCGAGATACCCCACAGCTTCGCCGGCCGCGACGTCGAAATCGATGTCGGAAACGGCCAGAACCTCTGTATATTCGCTCGTCACCAGCGTCTTTAGCGCGCCCAGAAAGCCCGGAAATCTCTTGTGCTGCCGGAAGCGTTTGCTGACGCCCCGGGCTTCGATCAAAGCCGTCATATGTATTTCCCGCCGACTCGGCAGCTGTGAGGATTGGAACCCAGGCTAACGCCGGGCTCGGCCAGTGCAAGCAAAAGTCGCTTTTGGCTGTCACTCAATCGCCCAATTCAAAGTGCTGCGGCATCCTTCGCGCATCCGAAAAGACGCGCGGCGCCGCAGCCTTTTGCGTTGACAGGGTGATCAATCGATCGCTGTTGGGGTCATGAAGATTCTCGCAATATCCGGCAGCGCTCGGCGCGATTCCACCAATACGGCCATGCTGCGGGCCATCAGCGTCGTCGCACCAAGTGAGATCGAGATTGCGATCTTCGATGGCGTGGGATACCTGCCGGTATTCTCGCCTGATCTCGAGGGGGAATCCCTGCCGGCGGCGGTGCGGGATTTCATCGACGTGATCGCTCGGAGCGACGGGGTGATCATCGCCAGCCCGGAATATGTGCGATCCATTCCCGGCGGCCTCAAGAATGCGATCGACTGGCTGGTGTCAGGAGAGCAGATCGTCCACAGGCCCGTTGCACTGCTGCACGCATCACATCGGGGCGATGACATGCTGGCAGGTCTGCGCACGATCCTTGCGACCATCACCGACCGCTTCGCGGACGATATCTTTCTGCGGCTTCCTTTGATGAAGCTGGAACCGGCCGAGGTGTTTCGGGCTGTCGCGACGGTGGAGAACCGTTTGAGGGTGCAGGCCTATCTTCAGGCCTTCTCGGCCTATTGCAAGGCAGCCGGCTAAATCGCCTGAGGTCCGCCCGGTCATCGGATCTCCATCAGCAGGCCGCTCTCGAACGCTGTTTTTTCCTGGAGCGTGTGCAGTATCACGAGCGGGGCTGCGAGCAGCGCGGCGAGGATGAAGGCGGAGAGGAAATGCCTCTTGAGGAAACGGAGGATAGGTCGGATCATCTTGATCTCCAGATGCCGCGGATGTCCTTTGTACTGGACCTCAACAATTGCGGCAGCATGACCGGCTGCCTTGCAAGCTCCGCAATGCTGCCGCAACCCTTGTGGCGGACAGAGGGAAGGTCAAGAGAACAGGCGGGCGATGCGGATATTGTTGATAGAAGACGAGCGGGAGCTGGCCGAGGCGCTGTCGGCAGCGCTTGGCAAACATGCGATCGTCACCGACCACACGATGCACCTGGCCGATGCCGTCGAGCTGACGCGGCAGAACCTCTACGACGCGATCCTGCTCGACCGGCGCCTGCCCGATGGAGAGGGGCTGAGCTTCATTCCAGAGCTGAGGCGGACGGGGAAGGATACGCCGATCATTGTGCTGACGGCGCGCAACGAGCCGAAGGAACGGGTTGAAGGGCTGGACCTGGGCGCCGACGACTATCTTGGCAAGCCGTTCCTGGTCGAAGAGCTGATGGCGCGGCTGCGGGCCGTGCTGCGGCGGGCGCCGGGTCTTGCCGAATTGCAGATTACCGCCGGGCGGATGGTGATCGATCCGCTGCATCTCAGCGTCACTGTCGCAACGGTGCCGCTCGACCTGCCGCGACGCGAACTTCTGGTGCTGGCCGCCCTTGCAAGGAGGAAGGAGAAGACCGTGCTCCGCTCGACACTGGAGGCGGCGGTTTATAATTACGAAGAGGAAATCCAGTCGAATGCGCTCGATGCGCATATTTCGCGGCTGCGCAAGCGGCTGATCGATGCCGGCGCCGGTGTCGCGATCCATAATATCCGCGGCGTCGGCTATCTCATGAAGGAAGAATGATGGCCAAGGTGCAATACGCCAATCCGTCGCTTTGGTGGCGGCTCAGCTGGCAGCTCAGCATCGTTTTCGTCGCCGTGGTGGCGGCTGTCATCGTCGGCCTTTGCGTTTACGGGGCGATGATCCTCTCGCCGAACGTCGCCATGGAATACAGGCTGACCGCAGCGCTCGATGAGGCGCTGATCCGCGATACGCAGGGCAAGCTCGTCATCGTCGACAGCCCGCGCCTTAGCGCCTTCAAGGCCGAGAGCGACAGGCTCTGGTTCGTCGTAGCTGCGCCGGACGGGCAGACTGTTTCCTATGGCGCCGTGCCGGAGGCCTATCAGGTGCTTGGCCCCTATGTGCACCTGATCAAGGAGGCCGATATACGCGGTGCCGCCTTTACCGGCGAGAGCGCCTCGATCGACAGTGTCGAGACGGGGATCGGGCCTTTCCGGGTGATGTATGGCGGCAACCCGAGCCGGAGCGCCACCTTCCTGACCATGCTCACAGAGACCTATCCGATCTATGTGCCGCTGCTGGCGGTCGCTCTGCCGGCGGTCTTTTTTGCTGTGCCCCGGATTGTCGGGCGGGCGCTGAGGGGGATCAGCGACGTGGCGCGTGCCGCAGCGGCAATCGAGCCGCGCCGGCAGGGCGCACGCCTTCCCGTGAGCGGCATTCCCCGGGAAGTGTCGCCGCTCGTGACCGCCTTCAACAGTACGCTGGAGCGGCTGGAGAATGAATTCCGCAAACGCCAGCGCTTCCTGATCGATGCGGCGCATGAGCTGCGGACGCCGATCGCCATCACGCAGACGCGTATCGACGGCATGCCCGATGGCCGCGAGCGGCAGCGGCTGCTCGACGACGTGGCGCGGCTGGCCGAGGCGGCCGAACAGCTGCTCGATTTCGAGCGAAACGACCAGGCGGCCGATCTTGACGAAACGGTCGATCTCGTCGGCATCGCCCGCACTGTGGTTGCCGACCTCGCGCCACTGGCAATCGCGGGCGGCTACCAGATCTGCTTTCAAAGCGAGGTGGAGAGCCTTGAACGCCGCGGCAGCCCTTCCGCCTTACCGCGGGCGGTCAGCAACCTGGTGCGCAATGCCATCGACCACGGCGGCAATGGGGGCATGATCACGGTCGCGGTATCGCGCTCGGCTTCCGGCGGCGGCAGGATCAGCGTCGCCGACGAGGGGCCAGGCATTCCGGCCGAACATCGCGAACTGGTGTTCGAGCCCTTCTATCGCGTCACTCCAAGAAGCAAGGGCGCCGGTCTCGGCCTCAGCCTCGTCAAGCAGGTCGCCGCAAACCATGGCGGCGCGGTCAGCATCGAGAGCAGTGCAGCCGGGACACGAGTGATGATCGAACTCGCATAGGTAGGTCAGGCTGGCTTGAGCCGCAACCGCCCGCCGGAAGCGACCTGTAATGTTGCGGCAATTCTCGACCGCCACTTTCGCCTGAGACTAGAGCGCGGCGCGTCTTACAAGACGCGCCAAGGACGCTCTAGCGCTTTAAACCTGCGCATAATCCTTTCCGGAAATCGATTTCGATTTTCGGGGTTATGCGCTATCGGCGACGGAGGCCAGACAGCGTGCGCAGCAATCCATTTTCATTTTCTTTCCTACAGGCTCCGAGGGGCTTGTCTCTCGCCTTGCCGGTGGCGCTTGCCATGACAGCGGCAGGGTGCAGCTCGGTGCCCCTCAAGGGGGCCGGCACGCTTTCCTTCTACGGCAATCTCGGCCCGCCGAAGGGCAAGTTGTCGAAATCGCGCGTCTATGTCGATGGGACGCGCCTTAGCCCGGCAAAGACGGTGAATATCGTGCCGACAACCTTCGCTTTCAGCGCCGCGACCCGCGTCAAATCGGACGCCGACCGGGTGATGGTGGCGAACGCGCTGGACCGGGCGCTCTGCATTTCGCTCAGCGACAAATATCAGCTGGTCTCTTCAGGCCAACCGGCGGACCTGACGATCCGCTCCGTTGTCACCGACATTGTACCGACCAATAAGGCGATGGCGGGTGTTTCCACCGTTGTGACGGCACCGGTTTCGTGCTGCCCGTCGGCGTGCCGCGGCTGCCGGCCGGCCTCGGTGGACTGGCGGTCGAGGCTGAGGCCGTCGACCGCGATGGTGTGCAGCGGACGGCGATCGTCTGGTCGCGCGGGGCAAACTCGCTGCAGAACACTCCCCGCGTTTCCGAAGTCGGCGACGCCTATGGCCTGGCGTCGAAATTCAGCAGCGAATTTTCCCGCATGCTGATCAAAGGCAAGGAACCGAAGGGATTGGATATCTCGCTGCCGTCGGGGCAGCGAATGAAATCCTGGCTCGGCGGAAAACCGAAATACGCCGCCTGCGACGCCTTTGGCCGGTCGCCCGGACTGATGGGAGCTGTGGCCGCCAAATACGGCGCGCCGCCGCAATGGACCGAGAAGAAGCCGAAACCGGCGGCGACCTACTGAGAGATACACGCTCAGTCTTGCCCCAGGCGCTGCCCGTGCGGCATCAAAAAGCCCCGCATTTTCATGCGAGGCTCGCTGTTGACGGGTGGATCGGTTTATTGGCACTCGCGGCGCGGGCCGTAGCTCGGCTGGAAGGTATTGTCGTAGGCGCGGTAAGACCGGTAGCGGCTGTAGCAATAGTCGGCATGCGAGCTGTAGGCGCGTGAAGAATAGGCGCGCGGCTGCGAGGCGATGATGCCGCCGATGAGCGCGCCGGCAGCGAGGCCGCCGATGATGGCGCCGCTATTGTCATGGTGGTGATAGTGACGATTATAGCCACGATCCCATCCATAGCGGTCGTCGCGGTAGTAGCTGCCATCGCGATAGTGGTGGCGGTTTCGGTACCACCTGTGATCATTACCGAACTGCCCAGGGCAATTGGTGAAGTTGTTGCAGCCGACGGTCATGATATGGGCGGCACTTTGAGACGCCGGTTGCGCCGATTGCGCCGGACTCGGCACGAAGGCAGGGCCTGCCGAGGCCGGCATTCCGGAGAAAGCCGTCGCTATCGACAGGGCAATGATGGCGAATCTGTTCATTTCTCTCACCTTGGGTAACGGATGTTCGAGGGGGTAACGCAGGGGAAGGGGTTTGGTTTCATTTTGGGATGAAAGGCGCGATGTATGTGCGCATCTGCTAACGCAGCGGGGTAAAATGGGGCTCGGCCAACGGCGGTCGATGCGGTGGGTCGCGGCCTGCCGGAGACCGGAAAGAATGCTGCGTTCGAGCGTATAGCGGGTTGCGCGTTATCAGGTTCGCTTCCCGCCGGCCAGCAATCGAAGCTGGTTCTCGTCATGCACGCCTTGCCGGTAGAGCTCGATGATAAGTGCGCCTAGACGGGCGGCTTCCTCGCCTGATCGGTCAATCTGGAGCTCTCTACACAGCGCTTCATGGACACGCCTGCACACATCGAGATCTTCGGATGCGAGCGGTTCGTCACGCGTACTGAACAGCTTGTCTGACATCGCAATCTGCCCTCTTTCGATGCCGTGAATCGCTATCGGTGAAAAAAAGATAATTTCGTGATCCTTGCTCTGCAAGATGGGCGAACGTCCGATATTCAAAAACAATTCGGGGCGCCCACGCCCGGAAGGATACGGACGAGGGCAGTGCGCATGGGTATGAGACCGATGGTCGTGTCGGCCTGACAGGCAGCGCGAGCATGGAAATCTACCTGGTTGCGGGGTCCTTGCCGCTTTGCTGCGACAGACGCAGTTCTTTCAGCCTTTTGGTTTTCTCGCGGCGAGCCCGCTGCTCTGCTTCGATGGTTTCCTTGGCGGCTCGCTCGGTGTTTTCGAAGCGATCCTGCCGGTAAGCCTTTGATGAGGGTTCACGTTCTCTTGTCATGGCCGCTAAACGCAAATCGGCGAAAACGGTTTCATGAGAAAACGAGGGAGCCGCTCTCAAAAAATCGAGGTGGTCGGCGTCGCCCGTCTATTGCAGCCGACGGGTGCTCAAATCTGTCGTGGCGGTCAAGTCATGCCGCGGGCGCCTCACCGGCGCCTGCGGCATGACGGATCATTCCTTAATGAAAGCGAGGATGTCCGGATTGATGATGTCGGCATGGGTCGTGCACATGCCGTGCGGAAATTTCTCGTAGACCTTCAGCGTGGCGTTCTGCAGCAGCTTGGACGAGAGCAACGCAGAGTCGGCGATCGGCACGATCTGGTCGTCGTCGCCGTGCATGACGAAGGTCGGCACGGTGATGATCTTCAGGTCTTCGGTGAAGTCGGTTTCCGAGAAGGCCTTGATGCCGTCGTAGTGCGCCTTGGCGCCGCCGATCATGCCCTGGCGCCACCAATTGTTGATGACCGGTTCCGATACTTTCGCACCCGGTCGGTTGAAGCTGTAGAACGGGCCGGCCGGCAGGTCACGGTAGAACTGCGAGCGATTGGCGGCGAGCTGCCTGCGCAGGTCATCGAAGACCTCGATCGGCAGGCCGCCGGGATTGGCATCGGTTTTTACCATGATGGGCGGCACGGCGCCGATGATGACGAGCTTGGCGACGCGGCCCTGCGGCTGGCCATGGCGGGCGACGTAATGGGTCGCTTCGCCGCCGCCGGTGGAGTGGCCGATATGGACGGTATTCCTGAGATCGAGATGCTCGACGACGGCTGCGGCATCGGCGGCGTAATGATCCATGTCGTGACCGTCGCCCACCTGGGTAGAGCGGCCGTGGCCGCGCCGGTCATGGGCGACGACCCGGTAGCCCTTCTCGAGGAAGAACAGCATCTGGGCGTCCCAGTCGTCGGAGCATAGCGGCCAGCCATGATGGAACATGATCGGCTGGGCAGTCTTCGGCCCCCAATCCTTGTAGAAGATCTCGACGCCGTCCTTAGTCGTGACTGTGCTCATGTCATGGCTCCTTGGTTGATTGGATTGATGCGGTCGGAAGTTTGCGCCGTCGCCGGCGGAATTGGCAAGACTACGAGCGCCGTTGCCCCGAAGGCTTGAGCAAGAAGCTGGGGCGTGAGGTAACACCGGCGGAATGTGCTGATGTTGTTATTGAATACCCTTTTCTATTATGTTGATATGACAGAAGTTTGTATGGCCCGGTGCGATGGTCGCCGCAACAGGCTTGATGGCGTCGCGACGGCAGCTGATTTCACGGGCGAACGTCTGCAATGAGCCAGTTTTTTTCCGTTCGTTCAAGATATCTGTCCGGGTAGTTCGATATATCTGTCCGGCTAGTTATGTTCGCGTGCTCCCGCAATTTCAGGCAGCCGCCCACGCTCACTTGAACGCCGGTCGACGCCCAACCATCTAATCCTCAACAACAGTATGATGGCGAACCGTCGCAACCGAGACCGCTTTGGCCGCGGACGACCGTTACTCCCGCCTGAGGATTAAATCATGGGTTACATGGACAAGGCGATAGCGCCTCAGAATGACGGGGCGCTGATCGATGTCTATTCGCAATCGATCGCGGCAGCAGTCGACACGGTCGGGCCGGCCGTCAGCCGGATCGAGAGGGTCGGTGGCCGGCAGGGGCACGGGTCGGGCTTTGCCATCTCGCCTGATGGATTGATCATCACCAACAGCCATGTCGTCGACGACGCCAAGGTCGTTCGCATTACCACGCCCGATGGCTTCGTCACCGAGGGCCGTGTGCTCGGCCGCGATGTCGATACCGATATCGCCCTCATTCGCGCCAATACAAGCACCGGCGCCTGGGCGAAGCTCGGAGATTCCCAACGCCTGCGCCGAGGCCATATCGCCATCGCGATCGGAAATCCTCTCGGTTTCGAGTGGACTGTCACCGCCGGTATCGTCTCAGCGCTCGGCCGGTCGATGCGGGCAGCCAGCGGCCGGCTGATGGAGGATGTCATCCAGACCGATGCGGCGCTCAATCCCGGCAACTCAGGCGGACCGCTGGTGTCTTCCAGCGGGGAGGTGATCGGCGTCAACACCGCCGTCATCCAGGGCGCGCAGAGCATCGCCTTTGCCGTGGCGTCGAATACGGCCAATTTCGTTGTTTCGGAAATTCTCCGCTACGGCCAGGTGAGGCGCGCCTTCATCGGTATTTCAGGCGATACGATCGTGCTGCCGCGCCGGGTGGCACTGGCGGCGGGCACGGTGCAGACGACCTCCGTCCGCATCCGCCGCGTCGAGCCGGAAGGGCCGGCGGCAAAGGGAGGGCTGCAGGAGGGCGATTATATCCTCGCTATCGACGGCAGTCCGGTCGGCGGCGTCGATGATATCGTCCGATTGATGGATGGCAGCAGAATCGAGAGGGATACCGAGATCCTGGTGTTTTCAGTAGCAGGCCGGATCGTGAAGAAGACCCTGCTGCCGACGGCGCGGACGCCCTGACAAAGACATCACCTCACGTCAGGCGCTGACCGCCTCCTGCTCCGTCCCTGAAAAATCGACAGCCGCAAAGGCCGCCGCCAGCACCTCCGGCCCGGCGCCGCTCTTGGCTGCATCGGTCGACAGGATCTGGCGGTAGCGCCTGGCGCCGGGCAGGCCGGTGAATAGGCCGACCATATGGCGGGCCACGTGCTGCAGCCGGCCGCCGGCCGCGATGTGGCGTTCGGCATAGGCCATCATCCGATCACGCAGCGCTTCCCAATCCGGTTCGCCCGCCGGCGCGCCGAAGAAGCGCTGGTCGATTTCGGAAAGGATCGCGGCGTTCTGGTAGGCGGCCCGGCCCAGCATGACGCCGTCGACATGTTCGAGATGGGCGGCGGCTTCATCAAGCGTGCGGATGCCGCCGTTGATGCCGATGAAGATGTCGGGCCAGCGCTGCTTCATCCGATAGACAATGTCGTAGTCGAGCGGCGGGATCTCGCGGTTCTCCTTCGGGCTCAGGCCCTTCAGCCAGGCCTTGCGGGCATGGATCCAGATTGCGTCGGCGCCGGCATCTAGAACGCGGGTGATCAGCGCCGGCAGCGCCTGTTCCGGCTCCTGCTCGTCGACGCCGATCCGGCATTTCACTGTCACCGGCACGGTCGCTGCCGCCTTCATCGCCCCGACGCATTCGGCCACCGTCTCCGGCGTCAGCATCAGGCAGGCGCCGAAGGTGCCCGACTGCACGCGGTCGGAGGGGCAGCCGACATTGAGATTGATCTCGTCGTAGCCGTAGGGTTCGGCGATCTTCACCGCCTCGGCAAGCTTGGCCGGGTCCGATCCGCCGAGTTGCAGCGCCAGCGGATGTTCCGCGGCGTCATGGCCGAGCAGCCGGTCGCGCGGACCGTGGATGATCGCATCGGCCACCACCATCTCGGTATAGAGCAGCGCCTGCCGGCTGATCTGGCGATGGAAATAGCGGCAATGCCGATCCGTCCAATCGATCATCGGGGCGACCGCAAAAATCGGGCTCTTCTGCGTCATCGACGTTCCATAATTCGTTGTTCTCTGGGTGCCGCAAGGGCCCCGCACCGCCGCGGGGGCGGGACCATCTCTTCAGCGCGCATATAACATCTGGCGGTGCGATCGACAAATGACGGTGACGCTGCAAACAGAAACGGCGCCCCTTGCGGAGCGCCGTTCATGCCGCCGAAGCGGAAGTCTGACTTACGAAGCCGAGATGTTGACGGCCTTCGGGCCCTTGCCCATGCGGTCCGGCTCGGTGTCGAAGGTAACCTGCTGGCCTTCGCGCAGCGACTGGATGCCAGAAGCCTGCAGCGCAGAGATATGGACGAAAACGTCCTTTGCGCCGCCGTCCGGCGTGATGAAACCAAAACCCTTGTCCTGGTTGAAGAATTTTACGGTGCCCTTGGTGGCCATTGGGATCGTCCTTTTCCCTTAGTCTGTGTAGTATCCGCGCCCCCGAGAGGAAGCGGACGGCTTTAGCTTTCGCCCCGATCGATGGGGACGAAGGGTCAGTCGGAGAAGTCACGTACGGGGAAAGAACGTCTACGTAGGCGGGTAGTCCCGCGCCGCCTTCCAAACGGAAGGGATTACCACATCTGTCCAGTCACCGGCATGCAAATGCCCGAGTATCAAATTGGTGGCAGCTTTTCGGGCAAAAAGCAAGTGGGATTATTTTGGCATGCCCGCATCGATGGCAGGAAATGTCGAAGATTCAGATACTTGAGGAAGAGTTAGCGGTTCCTTGCATGGCTGTGCCAGAGCGGGATTCCGTTCCGAAACGGGATGAGCGGTGGTGGCGTCGGCAAACAGGATTTGGTCACAGCCCGCAAGCCTCAGATTTTGGAGACTTTCGGAACGTGACCGAGAGGGTACGGGAGAGGACCAAGCTGGACCGAGTGGTCGAAGCTCCACGAAAATTGATTGGAACTCGGCCAAGCTGGAGTGCTGGCTAGCCAAATAGTCAGGCCGGGCACTTTGGAAGAAAATCATGGAGCGCTACCGGTTGGTGGCCAGAATGCAAGGAGTGCTTAAGTCCGATTCGGAAGTCCTTGACTTCGCATGATCGGACTCACTACACGCTATGGATGGCACTCGCGAGACGCGAACCATCAAGATCGGTGACCGAAGGAAGTCGAATGGATTCGCGGCAAACGGTCATCACCTTCGCGTTTGTCGGCATCGTTTACGTGCTGGGTTTGCACGTCCCACTCCCTGGGATCGATTTGGATGCCTTTACCGGCCAGAGTTACACTGTCGATTCCGGCATGCTCTCTCGTGTATCGATCCTAGCCCTCGGACTGATGCCCCTCTACGCCGCGCTGGGACTTGCGGAAATTGCACGGTTGATCGGTTTTCCTTGGCTCAAGCGGAAGGACAAGCAAAGCGGAAACATCGGCCCAGGAGCTGTTGTCGTTGTGATCGCGCTAGTCGTTGCGGCTATGCAGGCTTGCGGCATATCAGGCGGCTTGGCCGCGACGCCTCTCGTCGATGACGAGGTGACTAATTTCACCATCCTCACGATTGCATCCTACATGGGCGCGACGGCGTTTACGATCTTTCTTTCCGACCGGATAAGGATCGCGGGCCTGCGCGACGGCTTCTGGCCGGTCTATTCGATTCCAATCCTGTTAGGCCTACCAAACAACGTAATCATGTCAGTCGAAATGACGAGAACCGGAGCCGTGCCTTCGACGCAATGGCTGATCGTCGCGGTTTATCTCGTGATGTCGGTCGCGGCCGTGGTTGTAACGTCTGTCTTGTGGAGATCGGCATGTCGTGAAACTGGCGTCGTCGAAGGAGAAGCGGTCGAGCCCAAGGAAATTCTCATCTGGCCGCCGGTCCTTGCTATCACCGCTGCAGTTTATGTGTTGGGCGTCATCGCCTTCATTGCCCCAAGTCTTGCTGCTGCAGCGCAAGGGGCGACCCTGCAAGTTATCGTTCTCGCAATAGCATCGATCCTGATCCCGCTCGTTGTTTTCTCTTATATTAGGAGACTCAAGGTCGCGAATATTCGTCTGATTGTGATCGCAATCATTATCGCCTTGATCCAGATATTGCTGCTCGTCTTCGGCGCTATTGTAAGTGCATTCATTCAGCTTCCAGTCAGCCCAGGCGCCATCGGAGTCATCGTTTTGACGGTCACAGCCCTTGGGCTTCAGGACCGGGATAAAGTCAAAGTGGAAGGCTCATTGAGACCTCATGTCTCAGCCCAGACTGACTCATGATCGCTTCAACTCACGGAAACGCTTAGCTCTCTCGGCCAGTTCCCCTCGTTAGTGCTCGAGTAAAGGGTGCGGCACTTGCTCTTTCGGTGCTATAGCTACCGCTACTGCGCATCACCCAGCAAAGCGCTTAGGCTCCACGGATTATTCCCCTTCTGATTGGCGATATCGTCGACCTTCCAGCCGCCGTGCTGCCGCACCAGCGTGTAGAAGAGCGTCACCTCGTCGCCGTTTTCGAACTGCACTTCCACCTCGGCCTTATTATCCAGCAGGATGGGCTGACCGATCCTGACGTCGCTCGCCGCGCCGTCCTGGCCCGCGATGACGGGATCGAAGTCGATCGCGCCGACATCGCCATCGGGCGTGTTGTCGAGATCGGCCTGGAGCAGCTCGTTCAGATGGTCGGAGAAAAAGATCGAATAAGGCGAGGGCGCCTCGGCGTCGCTATTGTCGGTGTTGTAACTGTAGAGCGCCTTGAGCAACGCCTTCGGTGTCTTGTAGGTCTCGGCCGATGCGGGCAAGGCTGCAAGCGCCGACACGGCAAGGGCCAGGATGAATGTGGGAAGACGCATGCGGGCTCTCCTCGGATGAGCAGAAATCATAACCGAAACGGACGTCCAGGTGGAGCTGCATTTTTGAAAGGAGATTGCCCGGGCACGGCCGCTGGCCTTGCCAGTCTCCGGCCGGTGTCTGCGGGCGATTACCAGGAAAGTCGGCCGCTCGTAGCGAGGCGGGGAGTCCGGCCTCTCTTTGTCGGGATCGCCGGTGAAGCATCTTGCGTCCACCGGCGATCGTATCGCGATTAAATCAACGCTTCATGCGACAGGCTGGTAAACGACGGCTCGAAGACGTCCTTCACGGCGATCGTGAAATCGTGGCTGGTGGTGTTTCCAGCCGCGTCATAGGCCTCGGCGGTGAAGGTCAGGCTGTGGTCGCTTTCGAAGTCGATCGCGGCCTTCGTCTGGATCTTGTTGCCGACGAGCTTGAAGATGCCGTCCGCGTCGTCGGTCAGCCGCCACTTCACCGCGCCGCCTTCCGGATCCACGGCGGAGAGAAGGCCGACCGAGGTGCCGATCGCGACATTCTCGGATATCGAGCCGCGCGAGAAGGCAAGATTGATCGGCGCCTTGTTGACTGGGGCTTCGTTGACGTCGAGGACGTTGATCGTGATGTCCTTTTCGACCGTGACCTTACCGTCGGACACCGCCACCTTGATCGTGTACGATTTGGCTGTCTCGTAGTCCAAAGCCTTCGAGGTGACGATGCGATTGCCATTGAGGCGGAAGTGATCGTCGGCGCCGTCGATTAGCTTGTAGGTAAGCGTGTCGCCATCGGCGTCCTTTGCGCTGAGCAGGCCGAGCGTGGTCCAGATCGGGGTATTTTCCAGCAGGGAGGTTTTCGATAACTGGATATTGGTCGGCGCGGCATTATGGTCAGCCGTGAAGGTGCCCTTGGCGAAATCGTAGACACCATCGGCAAAACGAGCGATTTCGATATCACGCAGCGTATCGGTACCCTCTTTGGCGCTCGTCAGGATATGATCAGCATTGTTCATCGCGAAGGTATAATTGGCAAAATTGCCGGAGAAGACCGCCGTGTCGATGCCAGCGCCGCCAAACAGTGCGTCATTGCCGGCGCCACCTTCGAATCGGTCGTTGCCATCGGTCCCGAAGAAATAGTCGTCGCCACCGCCGGTCTTGACGTCGATACCGAAGGCGGTGCCATAGATGTCGACGTGGCGGTTTGCCAGTTCGTCGGAGAGGTCAGCATGGGCGCTGTCTGTCAGCGTCAGTGCGAGGACATCGTTCTCGTAACCCGGCTTGTCGTATTTGACGATCTTGTCGAAGCTTTCGAACTGGGCGGCCGAAGCGAGAACCTCGGCTCCCGCCGTTTCAAGAATTTCAACATTCTTGATCGTCAGGCCGGCAAGCCCGATGGATTCCTGCCCCGGGCCTAAAGTAGGTTTGATGACCTGTAGCGTGTCCGTGCCGGCGCCGCCATCGATTACTCCGGAAAGCGCGGAAGAGTGTGACTGCAAGTTGATGGCATCATTGCCATCGCCGGCATCAATATCGAAGGCCTCAGGGGCGGTCGACATATTATCGCCATCGGTGATTTTATCGTCGCCCGCGCCGCCTTTGATGACGTCATTTCCGACGCCGCCGAAGATCTGATCGTTGCCATCGCCGCCGGTCAATTTGTCGTTGCCGGCATTGCCGTTGATCGTGTCGTTGCCGCCGCTACCATCGAAAGTATCGTTGCCGTCGGTTCCCGTAAATATGTCGTCACCGCCGCCAGTCTTGACGTCAATACCGGAGACCGTGCCAAATATACTAGCCCGACTGTTTCCAAGCTCGTCGGAAAGATCGACATGGGCCTTGTCCGTCAATCTCAAGATGGCGATGGAGGAGCCGAAAGCGTCCTTCGTTCCCGAGATTTTGTCAAAGCTTTCTAACTGCGCGGATGAACCGGTAAAGCCATACTCATTCGTTTCAAGAATTTCGAAATTCTTGATCGTCAGCCCGGCTATCCTGGATACGCGCAGTGTATCAATGCCGGTACCGCCATCGATCGTGCCGGAAAGCCCCTGAGACTGTGTCTGGAGGGTTACGATATCGTTTCCGTCGCCGGCATCGATATTGAAGACTTCTGATGAAAGACTCGAAACATCACCATCGACGATTACGTCGTCGCCCTTGCCACCGATCAACCGGTCATTTCCACCATTGCCGTTGATGTAGTCGTTACCGTCGCCGGCGTCGAAGATGTCGTTGCCGGCAGTTCCGGTGAGAAGGTCGCGAGCGCTCCCGGTCGTGACGTCGATGCCGGAAACGTTAGGGCCGCCAAAGATGTAGTTTAGCTTGCCTGCCAACTCGTCGGAAAGATCGACATGGGCGCCGTCTGTCAAGACCAGCTGCACGGAAGAATCGGAGCCGGTACCGATGATTTTATCGAAGGATTCGAATTGTGCCGTCGATGCGGTCACGCTGGATGTCGCAGGCTGGAGAATCTCGACGTTCTTGATCGTCAGGCCTGTCAGATCATTGGCTTGCAGCGTGTCGGTGCCGGCCCCGCCGTCTATCGTTCCCGATATCTTGGCGAAAGAGCCGGTGAACAAAATCACTTTGTCGTTGCCATCGCCGGCATCGATATTGAAGGTTTCAGCGACATCGGAAAAATAATCTCCGTCGCTAATCGTGTCATTACCCGCGCCGCCCTTGAGGACGTCATTGCCGACGCCGCCGTAAATCTCGTCATTGCCATCGCCGCCATTCAGCGTGTCATTGCCTGCTTCACCATTGAGCAAGTCGTTACCGGCGCCGCCGCTCAGCGTGTCTGCGCCACCACCACTCACTATGGTGTCGTTGCCGGCGCCCGTCGTGATCGTATTGGGGCCGCTCGAGCCCCTGACGCTCGCGGAAACCGAGCCCAACTCGTCGGCGAGGTCTGCCACGCTGGAATCTGAGACGGTGAGGGCGACGGCGGAGAGAGGATTAGCGGCGGAGTAGCGGATAACGTCGTAAGCTTCGAATTCAGCGCCGGTCTTGGTAATTGTAGCGCCGTTGGTGTCCAGAATGTTCAAGGCCATATTCAAACTTTCAAAAAAGAGGTTGGCGACGCATCCCTGAATCTGGGAGCGATCATGTTGAGGTTAGATCAGCGCTTAGTGCAGCAGGCTCGAAAACGATGGCTCGAAGACGTCCTTCACGGCGAACGTGAAGTCGTGGCTGGTGGTGTTTCCAGCCGCGTCATAGGCTTCGGCGGTGAAGGTCAGGCTGTGGTTGCTTTCGAAGTCGATCGCGGCCTTCGTCTGGATCTTGTTGCCGACGAGCTTGAAGATGCCGTCCGCATCATCGGTCAGCCGCCACTTCACCGTGCCGCCTTCCGGATCGACTGCTGAGAGGAGACCGACCGATGTGCCGATCGCGACGTTCTCGGAGACCGAGCTGCGCGAGAACGAGAGCTTGATCGGAGCGTGGTTGATCGGCGTTTCGTTGACGTCGAGCACGTTGATCGTGATGGCCTTTTCGACGGTGACCTTGCCGTCGGAGACGGCAACCTTGATCGTGTGGGATTTGTCCGTCTCGTAGTCGAAGGCCTTCGAGGTAACGATGCGATTGCCATTGAGGCGGAAGTGATCGTCGGCGCCGTCGATGAGCTTGTAAGTAAGCTTGTCGCCGTCTGAGTCTTTGGCGCTCAGCAGGCCGAGCGTTGTCCAGATCGGTGTATCCTCGGAGAGGGAGGTTTTCGAGAGCTGGATATTGGTCGGTGCCGTATTGTTGAGTTTGAATGTTTCCGTGGCGAAATCGTAGACGCCATCGGAAAAACGCGCGAATTCGATGCCTGTCAGCGTATCGGTTCCTTCCTCGGCGCTGGTCAGGATGTGATCGCCATTGTTCAAAGCCAGGGAATAATTGGCGAAATTGCCTGAGAAGATCGCGGTGTCGATGCCTGCGCCGCCGATCAATTTGTCGTCGCCGGCACGGCCATTGAAAAGGTCGTTGCCTCCACTGCCGTCGAAAATATCGTTGCCGTTGGTGCCGACAAACTCGTCGGCGCCGCCGCCGGTCTTGACGTCGATGCCGGAGGTGTAACCGGTAATGAACGCCCCGACATCTCCCAGCTCATCGGAAAGGTCGAGATGGTTGCCATCCGTCACAGCTAATGACGCGCGCGAACTGTCGAACGGATCGGTCAACCAGATGATCTTATCAAAGCTTTCGAACTGCGCGCTCGAACCCTCAACCAGGCCAATCGTTTGAAGGGTTTCGATGTTCTTGATCGTCAGGCCTGTCAGCGTGGAGGCTTGCAAGGTATCAATCCCGGCACCGCCGTCGATTGCTCCGGAAGCCAGTGAATCATATCTTTGAATAGTTATGGCATCGTCGCCCTCGCCCGCATCGATGTCGTAGACCTCAGGGGTAACGTCGAACAGTTCACCATCCGAGATAAAATCGTTGCCGGCGCCGCCTCTGATGACGTCATTCCCGGTGTTGCCCGAGAGCTGGTCATCGCCGTCGCCTCCATTCAGAATGTCATTGCCATCTCCGCCCGTGAGCAAATCACTGCCATCACCGCCGTTCAGAGTGTCGTTGCCATCTCCACCATGGATCCAATCGTTTCCGTCGCCGCCGTTCAACGTATCGGCGCCGTAACCGCCTGCGATTTTATCGCTGCCTGCGCCGGTGGTGATGATCGAATCGCCTCCGCCGAAGTCGGTCACATCTGCGACGGCCGAGCCCAGTTCGTCAGAAAGGTCTACCGTCCCGGAATCTGAAAGGAACAGAATGACGGGGGCGAGAGGATCGGTTGGCGAGTTGCGGATGACATCGTAGGCTTCGAACTCGGCGCCGGTCATGGTCGTTATGAAGCCATACGTATCGAGGATATTCAAAGGCACATTCGGTTGGGTATCATTGCTTGTGAAGGTTTCCGTGCCGAAATCGTAGAGGCCATCGGCAAAGCGGGCGAATTCGACGCCTGTCAGCGTATCCGTCCCTTCCGCAACACTTGTGAGGAAGTGATCGCCATTGTTCAACGCAAAGGAATAATCGACGAAATTGCCTGCGAACAGCGCCGTGTCGATGCCCGCGCCGCCATTAATGGTGTCGTTGCCGGCGCCGCCGGTCAATTTGTCGTCGCCGGCATTGCCATTGAGGATGTCGTTGCCACCGCTGCCGTCGAAAATGTCGTTGCCGTCGGTGCCGGTGAACTCGTCGTTACCGCCGCCGGTCTTGACGTCAATGCCGAAGGCATCGCCGTCGACGAACGCTCCCAGATCTCCCAACTCGTCGGCGAGATCGAGGTGGGCGCTGTCCGTCAGTGTCACTGCGGCGCGAAAGTCGCCAAACGGATCGGTCGACCAGACGATTTTATCGAAGCTTTCCAATTGTGCGCTCGATCCGGCGACCGACCATCCTGCCGTCTCAAGGACTTCGATGTTTTTGATCGTCAAGCCCCGGAGCGAAGCGGCTTGCAGCGTATCGATCCCATCGCCGCCATCAATCGTTCCGGAATTCAGCGGAGCCAATGTTCCTACGCTTATGGAATCGTTGCCGTCGCCCGCATTGATGTCAATGACTTCCGCGCTTAGGCCGAAAAGTTCACCATCGTCAATCGTATCGTTGCCAGCGCCGCCTCTGATCACGTCGTTCCCGACGTCGCCAGAGATGTGGTCATTGCCGTCACCGCCATTCAGCGTGTCATTGCCAACGCCACCATTGAGGCTGTCGTATCCTGCGCCGCCGTTCAGCGTGTCTGCGCCGTCGCCGCCTGCAATATTGTCGTTGCCTGCGCCTGTCGTAATCACATCGTTGCCGCTTGTGCCGATCACATTGGCGGAGCCAGAGCCCAGTTCGTCGGAAAGGTCTACAGTGCCTGAATCCGAGATGACTAGGTTGACCGGGACGAGAGGATTGATTTCGGAGTCGCGGATGACGTCGTAGGCTTCGAACTCAGCGCCGATTTTGGTAATCGTCGCGCCATTCGTGTCCAGAATATTCAGCGGGGTGCCCGGCTCGGTGCTGTTGACCGTGAAGGTTTCCGTCCCGAAGTCGTAGACGCCATCGGCAAAGCGCGCGAATTCAACGTCTGTCAGTCTATCCGTGCCTTCCAGCACGCTCGTCACGACGCGACTGCCATTGTCGACCGCGAAGGAGTAATCAGCGAAATTGCCTGCAAATGCAGCCGTGTCGATGCCCGCGCCGCCATCAATGGTGTCGTTGCCGGCGCCGCCGGTCAGTTTATCATCGCCGTCGTTGCCATTGATGAGGTCGCTACCGCCGCTGCCGTCGAAAATGTCGTTGACGTTGCTGCCGGCAAACTCATCGTCGCCGTCGCCGGTTTTGACGTCAATACCGGAGAAGCCGCGGACAAGAGTGCCAAGATCTCCCAGTTCGTCGGAAAGATCGAGGTGGGCGCTGTCCATCACCACCAGCGAGGGGTCATAACTGAAGACGGGGTCAGTTGACCTTACGATCCTATCAAAGCTCTCGAACTCTGCGCTCGAACCGCTAATCTGAAATGCTGCCGTTTCAAGGTTTTCTAAATTGTTGAGCGTCAGGCCGTGGAGCGACCAGGTGCGCAACGCATCGATGCCATCACCGCCGTCAATCGTTCCCGACGTAAACGCAGCGAAGCTGTCTATGGTTATGACGTCGTCGCCGTTGCCTGCGTCGATGTTCAGGATTTCCGGCAGCGGGCCCTCAGGTCCAAAGTTAAAACCGCCATCGGTGATTCGATCGTTGCCATCACCGCCGACCAATTTGTCGTTGCCGGCATTGCCGTAGATTATGTCGTCGCCGGCGCCACCGGTCAGTGTGTCCGCGCCGTCGCCGCCTGAGAGGATGTCGTTGCCGGCACCCGTCGTGATCGTGTTGTCGCCGCTCGAGCCGGTCACATCCGCCGATACCGAGCCCAGTTCGTCAGCTAGGTCCGCGGTGGAGGAGTCGGAGACGGTGAGGGAGACAGGTCCGGAAGGATTGGCTTCAGAGTAGCGGATAACGTCGTAGGCTTCGAACTCGGCGCCGGTGTTGGCCATTGGGGCGCCGTTTGTATCCAGAATATTCAAGGCCATATTTTAATCTTCCCCAAAAGATGCGTTTTACTCTGAAATATGAGAAATCCCCGAAAGAACTGTTTATCGGCTCGGCCGACGACAACCCCACGGGGATCTATGCCAACCATTAATGAAGTTTTCAATGAAAAATTGTGATTTTTTCTTGGTCTTTTAACGAAAAAGTAAGGCTGAAATACTGGGAAAGGACTTTGAATTTGCAAACCAAAAGGCGTATTTTAGTCTTTTAATTTATACCCCTCCTATTCGGACATAAGCTCGCGGTATAAGCGTGAAAAACTGTATTCGTTTGGCGCGCTTTGGCATTGCGCGTCGGCGCCTGACCGTCGGCGTCGCTATTCCGCCTGATGACGGGCTTGGCGCCTGCCGTTTGAGGGCGGCCTGTTGAGACCTCTCATGCGAGCTTGATGAGGCCCGCCGCGGTGGGGGAAAATCCGCAGCCGCGGTAGAAGCCGGTCAGGTGCGGTTCGAAATCGACATGCAGCCACTCAGCGCCGCGCTCCTGCGCAACTCTCGTCGCTTCCCTGACCAGCCGCGTCGCAATCCCCTGCCGGCGCGTGTCGGGATGCACTGAGGTGTCGAGAATGAAGGCATGAATGCCGCCATCCCAGGCGACGTTGACGAAGCCGACGAGTGTGTCGTCGTGATAGGCGCCGATATGGGCGAGGCTGCGGGGCAGGATGCGAGAGAAATCCGGTGCTTTCGGCGTGCTCCAGGCGGCTGACCAGAGGGCGTTGAGTTCGGCGGGCGAGGGGAAGGGGTCGATGCGGAGTTCGGGCATGGGTGGTTTCCGATTCGTAGTCGCGCCGCTTGCCGGACGTGTTTTCTCCGCCAATTCCGCTTGCTTCGCAATAGACCGATGGCTGGGGCAGGCCTCCTCTCAGCCTTGAGGTCAGGGCGCCCACTTCTCATCCTTCATTTCTGTGTCCTCATGGCCGCGAAGGGGCATTCCTGAATGGACACAACTGACGCTTCGTTGACGACGTCTCTGTCGAGAACATAATCGGAACATCTAATACTCCATCGACAGAGAGCGCAATGTGCGGACGCATCTTCGTTAAAACTTCGCTTGAAGAATTGATCAGCAATTTCGCCTTTGCGGTGAAGGGCGGGGATATCGACGGGCTGGGAAATCGCTTTCCCCGATGGAATGGAGCGCCGTCGCAAGATTATCCTATTATTATCAGGGATATCGTGCGCGAACCCGATACGTTAGGCCCCATATTCGTGACCGCGCGCTGGGGTCTGATGCCTTCCTGGGCGAAGCCCGGCGGCAGGCCGCCGCCGGTCAACGTCCGCTGCGAGGGGATCAGCTCCAACGGCATGTTCCGCTCTGCCTACCGGTTGCGTCGCTGCCTCGTTCCGATCAATGGCTTCTTCGAATGGAAGGACATTCACGGGACCGGCAAGAACAAGCAGCCCTATGCCATCGCCATGACGGACGGCTCGCCTTTTGCGCTCGCCGGCATCTGGGAAGCATGGACGGATGAGAAGGGCGCGTCCATCCGCAACTTCGCCGTCGTCACCTGTGAGCCGAACGAGATGATGGCGACGATTCATGACCGCATGCCCGTCATCCTGCATCGCGAGGATTACGAGAGATGGCTGTCGCCTGAGCCGGACCCGAACCATCTCTTGAAACCCTTCCCGGCGGAGCTGATGACGATGTGGAAGATCGGCCGAGATGTCGGCTCTCCGAAGAACGACAGGCCGGAGATCATCGAAGAAGTCGAGGACGATCCGGAACCGACGCTGATCTGACTTTACCGGCTCGGGCGGAGCCATTCACGAAACCATGCGGCAGAGACATCCTCATGAGGAGAGGAAACGCATGCAAGACGATATCGGAACGCTCCTAAGGTCGTTCCTCAATAATGCCCTTCGCAAACAGCCTCAGCGTCGTATTCGGGATTTTGGCGGCTATGAGGTTGGCAAGCGCCGAAAGCTCGATGTCATCGAGCCGATCGCGCGAGATACGGCAGATTTTCTCTGCACCTATCTCCACATCAGGCTGCACGGCGAACCGGCGAGCAGGGAAGGCGTCGCCTCTGCCGTCGCCGCAGCCTTGAAGAATGTCTCCGATGAGTTCGCCTACAAGCTGACCTGGCACAATGACGAGGCATGGAGCACCGTTTGCAACTCGGTCGCGGAGTTTTTGGAAAGGTGCCTGCAGATCGAGCCGAAACCCTATGATGGCTCGCTGACGGCGCAATCGGACTATAACGGGTGGAAGAGCTGGGAGATGGTCATCAGCGGCGAGACGCCGAGGGGAAGATGGCGGCACTCCTGGAAGGAGAAGGCCGGCGACGATTTCATCGGGTTCCATGGCGATGTCTGCATGGGGCGGATCTTCAAGATCGATCTGACGGGGTCAGACGAGCGCTGGTACTGGCTGATCGCGGCCGACGGCAGCCCTCGACGCGGATGGCCGGCGGCGGGGTTTGAGGCGAGCGCCAGGAGTGCTGCCTGTCGGGTGGAGCGGATTTATTTTGCGCTGGTGGCGGGGACGGGGAGGACGGGGTGTGGGTGAAGGGAGGTGGTGTTCGCCGTGTTCGTAAATTTGCGGAGTGGGCACGGTCACTCGGCGCTGCGCTTGCCTCACCGCCCCGGCCGCCCAGTCTTCCCCTTCGTCCGTCCCTTGCGCTTCTGCTCGCCCGGATCCTCATAGCTCCCCACACCCCTCTTCCCGCGTACGACCGGACGCACGTCATCGCGCTCCGGCTGCCCCTCAAGCAACGGTGAAAACCGCTTCGTGGCCTTGGCGGCATCCGGCTTTTCCGGCACATGCCCGATGACTGGCTTTTCCGTTCGGCCGACAGTCATTTCGTCGAGGTCGTTCTTGCGGAACAGGCCCTTCTTGGCGGGTTCGGCGATGTCGCGGCCCATGTCGTCGAGGGCGGGTTTGCGGAAGAGCGGAGTGGCGGTGTCAGTGCCTGGGCCCATGTCGTCGATCGAGGGTTTGGCGAAGTAGGAGGTTCCACGCCCGCCCTCGTGGTTCGAGACGGCCCCCTGGGCCTCCTCACCATGAGGGCTGTTACTCGAGCGCGCTGCTTTGTTCTTACCATTGGGGCGGCCGCTTTTGCCCTCCATCGCCTTCGCTTCCTCGCGGGCCATCGGGTCGTCCATGGCGGCGAGTTCCACTGCCTTGAGGCGTTTAATTTCGTCGCGCAGGCGGGCGGCCTTTTCGAAGTCGAGGTCGGCGGCGGCGTCGCGCATGCTCTTTTCGAGGGCGTTGAGATGGGTCTGCAGGTTGTTGCCGACGAGGTTGCCGCCATCGGCGAAGCCCTTGCCGGAGACGCCTGATATATCGGCGCGGACGTGGTCGCGTTCGTAGACGCTGTCGAGGATGTCGGAGATCCTGGCCTTGACCGATTCCGGGGTGATGCCGTGCTCCTGGTTATAGATCATCTGCTTTTCGCGACGGCGGCTGGTTTCCTCCATCGCCCGCTTCATCGAGCCGGTGACCTGGTCGGCATAGAGAATGACCTTGCCGTCGACGTTACGCGCGGCACGACCAATGGTCTGGATCAGCGAGGTCTCGGAGCGCAGAAAACCTTCCTTGTCGGCGTCGAGGATGGCGACGAAGCCGCATTCGGGAATGTCGAGGCCTTCGCGCAAAAGGTTGATGCCGACCAGCACGTCGAAGGCACCGAGGCGCAGATCGCGGAGGATTTCGATGCGTTCAAGCGTGTCGATGTCGGAGTGCATGTAGCGGACGCGCACGCCCTGCTCATGCAGATATTCGGTCAGGTCCTCGGCCATGCGCTTGGTCAGCACGGTGCAGAGGGTGCGGTAACCCTTGGCGGATGTTTCGCGGATTTCGCCGAGTACGTCGTCGACCTGGCTGCGGGCCGCGCGGACCTCGACCGGCGGGTCGATCAGGCCGGTCGGGCGGATCACCTGTTCGGCGAAGACGCCGCCTGATTGCTCCATCTCCCAGCCGCCCGGTGTCGCCGAGACGGCGATGGTGTCGGGGCGCATGGCGTCCCATTCCTCGAAACGCAGCGGCCGGTTGTCCATGCAGGAGGGCAGGCGGAAGCCGTATTCGGCCAGCGTCGCCTTACGGCGGAAGTCGCCTCGGTACATGCCGCCGATCTGCGGCACGGTGACATGGCTTTCGTCGATGAAGACGAGGGCATTGTCGGGGATGTATTCGAACAGCGTCGGCGGCGGATCGCCGGGGTCGCGGCCGGTGAGATAACGGGAATAATTCTCGATGCCCTGGCAGGAGCCTGTGGCTTCGAGCATTTCGATATCGTAGCGGGTGCGCTGCTCCAGGCGCTGCGCCTCCAGCAGGCGGCCGGCCTTCTCCAGCTCGGTCAGGCGAAGCCTGAGCTCCTCCTTGATCGACTTGATGGCGCCGTTCAGCGTCGGGCGCGGAGTGACATAGTGCGAATTGGCGTAGATCTTCACCGATTTCAGGTCGCCGACCTTCTGGCCGGTCAGCGGGTCGAACTCGGTGATGGCGTCGATCTCGTCGCCGAACATCGAGATGCGCCAGGCGGCATCCTCCAAGTGGGCGGGGAAAAGCTCGATCGTATCGCCGCGCACCCGAAAGCTACCACGGGTGAAATCCATGTCGCGGCGCTTATATTGCTGGGCGACGAGGTCGGCCAGCAGCTGGCGTTGGTCCAGCCGGTCGCCGACCGACATCTGGAAGGTCATCGCCGTATAGGTCTCGACCGAGCCGATACCGTAGATGCAGGAAACAGAGGCGACGATGATGCAGTCGTCGCGCTCGAGTAGCGAGCGCGTCGCCGAGTGGCGCATGCGGTCGATCTGCTCGTTGATCGAGCTTTCCTTCTCGATATAGGTGTCGGAGCGCGGCACGTAGGCTTCCGGCTGGTAATAATCGTAGTAGGAAACGAAATATTCCACCGCATTGTCGGGGAAGAAGTTCTTGAATTCGGAATAGAGCTGGGCGGCCAGCGTCTTGTTCGGCGCCAGGATGACGGCCGGGCGCTGCGTCGCCTCGATCACCTTGGCCATGGTGAAGGTCTTGCCCGAGCCGGTGACGCCGAGCAGCACCTGGCTGCGGTCGCCGTTCTCCAGCCCCTCGACGAGATCGCGGATGGCGGTCGGCTGGTCGCCGGCCGGCTCGTAATCCGACTGCATGCGGATCGTAATGCCGCCTTCGGATTTGTCGGGCCGGGCAGGGCGGTGCGGCGTCCAGATCTTGCCGTTCTTGTGCAGCGGATTGCCGCTCTCGATCAGCGCCGACAGCGCCTCGACGGTGGCGGTGACGGCGGTGCCGGCCTGCAACGACGAGGCTTCCTCCAGCGTCGTATCCATGCCGGAGACGGGGTTGAGGCCGGCGGCGGCGCGCGTCTTCGGGTCGGTGGAACCGCCCATCGAAGTTCCACGGGCGCTTTTTGAAGCGGCAATCTCCACCTTCTTGTTGACGCCGACGGCCTCCGAATGCTTGCGCGCCTCATTTTCCACCTTCTTGCGGTGCTTGCCCGCCTTTGAGGCGATTTCGCGCTGCGACTCGACGCCGGAGCTTTCGGCATCTGCCTCCAGCTGCTTTACCCAATCGGCGACGGAACCCGACAGCGGAGCGCCCTCGAAGGACGATTGCGGGGCTTCCTCGAAGCCATTCGGGGCGGGGGATTTCTTCGGAGATTTGGCCATGGCGGGAATATGGAGAGAGTTAGCGCGAAAGGGAAGAGGGAAAGAGTACAAAAGGGAAACGAATGAATCGTTCAGATTGGCGAATAATGTTGGGCGCGGAATGTTGGCAAAGAGGCTGCAATGAGGTTTTCCCGAGTACATAAATAAAAAGTCTGTGGTTGAAAAGCGGATCACCTCCCGCGCTGAGGGCGGCAATGTTACAGCTATTGCGGGAATCGGGGACCATTCATGAAAAAGATCATTATCGCATTCGCGGCGACCGCTGCACTGGCCAGTTGCGCCAAACGTCCTGACGCCATCGTGCAGGTCGATATTCCGATGGCGGCTTATACGAACCTTGGCTGCGAAGCTCTCGCTGTCGAACTGAAAAAGGAGAGAGCTAAGCTGGACGACTTGTCGAAGCAGCAGATCAGTGCGGCGAACGGCGATGCCTTCGGCGTCTTTCTCGTCGGCGTCCCAATCGGCAGCGTTGCGGGGGGAGACAAGGAAGGCGAGATTGCCGCGTCGAAAGGCAAGGTTTCCGCCATGCAGTCCGCTGGTATGAGCAAGGGCTGCAAGTTGCCCGCCTGACGACGGGCGGCCGCGGCTTCGTTGCCAGGGCACCTAGGGACGTGGCGCCGCTAAGCCGGCGCACCCGCATCGTCCTTCGGGGCCCCTGCGGGCCACCTCAGGATAAGGCTCTCTTGGGCGCCGGCGGTTATCTCAAGATCTCTCTTGAGCGCTGGCGCGGCATCCTCCAACGCTCCTCTTCCTGAGGTGCGCAGTCCATCGGACGGAGCCTCGAAGGACGCGCCGCAACGCTGCTTCTTGCATCCTTCCAATGTCGGCGTACCCGGCCTTTCAATAGTGATACCATCCGGGCGCACACTGGAACCGAGATCGGTCTTCCGCAGTTATTCCTGGTCAATTCAGCTTCAGGTGTTATTGCCATTAGCGACCATCCGTCCTTCTGGGGAAAACCGATTTCCATCGATCTTGAAATCGGCGAACGGCTGGTTCTCCGCTCGCCGCAGGATGCGCTTTATGCCCTCGTCTCGGACTGGCCGATCCATGGCGGCGTCCATCAGCAGAGAACGATTGATTTCTGCCGCGCCTGGCTTGCCGGGCGCATGCCGGCCGAGACGGTGAGGCAGGCCTTTATCCTTGCGGCGCTGGAAGCCGGCGTGCCGATCGATGATCATGAGGACGATGCCGGTCATGCGGTCGACAGCCGGTGACGCCAACGATATTTCTTGCCATGTATTGCAAATATTATTCCCGCTGTGTTTGTGGGAATAGGCAGCGTACATGCGCTCCGATTCTTTGGAGACTTTAAGAAATGAGAATAAAAGTCTTTGTTTGCGCTGCTCTGCTGGCGCTCGCCGGCTGCAACGCCCCGGTGTCGCAATCCGTGGCAGAGTCCCAGCGTCCGCCCTCAAATGAAGTCCGGCAGAACTTCATCAATATTGTGTTCAAGAGAAGCTATAGACACGAAGCAGGAGAAGTCGTCTGGGCGCGCATATCCAGCGTCGTTCTGCTCGATCCCGAAAAACAGATCTATGCTTACTGTGTCCGGGTGGTGCCGAAGCACAGCTGGGGAGACTGGGCCTATCTCGGGGTCTCGTTCACAGAGGGCAAAGTGCTGGGCGCAACGGCGAATGACGATCGATGCCGCGACAAGCGGCTGCGTTACTACCCGTTTCCTGAGATGAACGGCATGAAGACCTGACGAAAGAGACGAGGGCTCGGGCCGCGTCGCCGTTCCAGGCCTTGTTGACCGGCGGCGCGGCATGCCTCCAGCGTCGTGGTAGCGCCGCCATCCGGAAAGCTCGATCTATCGATTTTAATAGAGGAAGATCCAACTGAATGAAAAACAAATTCCTTGTCTGCGCCGCTCTGCTGGCGCTGACCGGCTGCCAAACGCCAGCGCCGCAGTCCGTTACAGATTCCCAGCGGCCGCCTTCCAGCGCAGTTCGACGCGAGTACATCGACGCTCTGCGGGGAACCATTAAACCGGGGAACTTCGTAAAGGCGGAGATTTCCAGCGTGGTTCTGCTGAATCCGGAAAAGCAGATATACGCTTATTGCACGCGCACGACGGAACGCAGCAATCCGAACTGGTCCTATATCGGCCTGGGCTTGCAACACAACATGATATTGTACCTGAAAAAGAACGACTATCGCTGCCATGATAAGCTGCTGCGTTATTATGATTTTCCGGAATTACGCAACATGAAGTACTGAGGAAGCGGCGGGGCGCTTGGCAGCCTCGCCGAGCACCTTTCGGGCGTCGTCAGAACCAGAGATCCCTTCGCTTGTTCCTGAGTTAACCCGCTTACAGTCGGTTCCCCCAGCAATCAAAGCGTGAAAAAAGAGGTGCGGTACTTCAGCCCTTCACCAGCACGCTTGCTTGCACCGGCTGTTCGATGCCCTTCAGCGCAAGCATGCGCGTTTCGGCGCCTGCTGCGAGGTCGGGAGCCTTCGTCGCCGTTTCCGCAGAGATCAGAATCTCGCCCGCCGCGGCTTGGGATTCAAGCCTGGCCGCCTGGTTGACGATGCCGCCGATCGCGGTGAAATCACTGCGGAAGCTCGAGAATTCGCCGATCTGCACCTCGCCGGAATGGATGCCGACGCCGACGCCGAGGGTGCGGCCGGGCAATGTGTCGAGCACCAGGCCGTTCAGCGCCGCGGCGCAGTTTCGCTGGATCTCCTGCGCGGCCCGGATCGCGGCGACGGCGTGATCGTTGCGGACGATCGGGAAATTGAAGATCGCCATCAGGCCGTCGCCCATCTGCTTGTTGACGATGCCGTCATGCGCCCAGATCGCCTGGGCGCAGCGATCCTGGAACAGGCTGACGATCTCGCTCAGTTGCACAGCCTCGATGCGCTCCGACAGATCCGTGAAGCCCCTGATATCGGCAAACAGGATGGTCGCGTCGACGGTGATCTGGCGCTGCTTCTTGACGTACTGAAAGGAACGTTCGCAGATCGTGCAGATATCGGGGTTCATCTTGCTGCGGGTGATGCCCAAGGCGCGGAACGGCAAGGCGAGCGGGCCGCCGATCGGGATCGGCATATGCATCTGGTCCCAGCAGCCGCGGCAGATCCTGGCGCTGCCGTGGCTGGTCTGCCGACTGGAAGAGGCTGTGGTCATATCGAACAATCCGTCGCCTTATAGCCAAAAAACAAGCTTCCGATACTCGCCTGCTTTTGGCAACTCTGCTGATAGTCGAAGGCTGCGATGGCTTGAAGTATTCCGTCTGGCGCCATTCTTATCGGACCGCTCGCCGCCAATTCGACTATTGCGCGGGTGCGACGATAGCATCGCGATGGGACCTACTATAGGATGTTGTTAACAATACCTTCGCTCTCCAGGAAAGACCGGGGATGGAGCGCCGTCTTGCAGCTATCCTAATCGCCGATGTCGTCGGTTACAGTCGATTGAGCCAGATCGACGAAGAGGTCACGCGTGCGCGTTTTCAGGCGGACCAGAATGATGTCTTCGAGCCGGCGATCGAGCGTCACCATGGCCGGCTGGTCAAAACCATGGGCGATGGTTCGCTGGTCGAATTCCAGAGCGTCGTCGATGCCTTGCGTTGCGCGGTGGAGGTCCAGCAGCGGAAAGCCACGCACAACGCCGTGGCCCTTCCGGAGCACGGGCTCGAGTTCCGGATCGGCATCCATCTCGGCGATATCATCGTCGAGGGCGAAGACATCCAGGGCGACGGCGTCATTGACGCGCTCCATCCAGCACCTGTTCACGCATCATCCGGACCGGCGCTGCGGCTGCGATCGGGGCAATGGGAATACGGTCACACTTGTTACTCCCACTGTTCGATTTCCGATGCGAGACTATGTCCGAACAACGCGCGATGAGCCGGGCTTCGAGGCGCGGGAATTCGCCCCAACGAGGAGATTGAGCCATGACTGCTTCAGCCGAAAATGGAAAGAGAGGACAGAGCATGCAGAGACCGGCGGTCGTGGCGCTGGAGGCCTGGGAGGCGGCGCGCGAGCAGATGCTGGTAAAGGAAAAGGCGCAGACCCGTGCGCGCGATGCGCTGGCCGCCGAGCGCCGGCGCATGCCGTGGATGGCGGTCGAAAAGGCCTATGCGTTCGAGGGACCCCAGGGCAAGGTCAGCCTGCCCGAACTGTTTGAGGGCCGTCGCCAGCTGATCGTCTACCGCGCCTTCTACGAGCCAGGCGTCTTCGGCTGGCCCGAGCATGCCTGCCGCGGCTGCTCGATGGTGGCCGATCAAGTGGCTCACGTCGCCCATCTCAACGCCCGCGATACGACGCTGGTATTTGCCTCACGCGCGCCGCAGGCCGACATCGCCCGGCTGAAAGCGCGGATGGGCTGGACGATACCATGGGTGACGATCACCGACAGTTTCGACAAGGATTTCGGCGTCGACGAGTGGCACGGCACCAACGTGTTCTACCGCGACGGCGAGCGCATCTTCCGCACCTATTTCATCAACAACCGCGGCGATGAGCAGATGGGCGGCACCTGGAACTACCTCGATATCACGCCACTCGGCCGCCAGGAAGTCTGGGAGGATTCGCCCGAGGGCTATCCTCAGACCCCGACCTACAAATGGTGGAACTGGAACGACGCTTATGTGGCAGACGCCGAGCCGGACAAGAAGTGGGTCGATGTCTCCGACGCCGGCGAGGCGGCGTTCCGGGCCGAAAGTGCAAATACGAAACCGTGAGCGAGGTCGAGTTGCGGCGGACCGGAGGCCAAGGGCTTCGGTCCGCCGCAAGGCGCTGTCAAATCATTGGATCTCCCGCCATGGGACGTTGCCTTGCCGGTCAAGGTGGCGGGCAGGTGGGCCGCCGACTCGGCACAAATCCGCTTTCCGCCAGCATTCAGCAGCGCCACCATAAAAACACCTGACAGAAGAGCGCTCACTGCCGTATCGAGCCCGGTGCGGCTGGAACTTTTGCGCCTTCGTCCTCTGTGATGTGTTCCGGGCTGTCTCCTACGGCGAAGCGCCGTTGGACGGCATTCTGCTGCTGCAGTGGAGGATTAGCCAGCGGCGGCGTCTGATGTCCGAAAGAAATTCAATGCAGAGTGGAAACATTTTGGGTCGACGGCGTTGTACCCGTTACCGGCAGTGTGCCCGAGCACCCGGCTTTGGTGAGGAGGCTTAGCCATGAAGGTCATGATCGTTGAAGATGAGAATACTATTGCGTTGGAGCTCGAACGCATTGCGCAAGAGGCCGGGCACCAGACAATCGGGCCGGTTTCGACGGTTGAGCAAGCTCTCGCCTATGCTCAGAAAAGCGATGTGGCGCTGGTCGATCTCAACCTCTCCGACGGGCGGAGCGGCGCTCAGCTTGCCCGTCGGCTGATCGACCGCTTCGGCGTGGACGTTATTTTCGTGACCGGCAGTCCTGAGAGTGTCGGCAACGGTATCGCTGGAGCGTTCGATGTGATCTCCAAGCCTTTCTCCGAGGAAAGGATTGTCAGCGCGCTCTCGCGGGCAGAGGCGGCCCGACGCAAAGATTTCGACCGCAGCAGGGCAGCGATCTGATAAGAAGGAGATTGACGTCGTGCACGTCGCTGGACCTTCCAGGGAGATGATCCGGATGAAGCACACACTCGTTGCCATTCTCTTCACCCTCACGGCCTGCGCCAGCGCGCAAGACCCGCAGCCTCTTTCGGGTAGCCTCACCTATCGGGGAAAGGTCATTCATTCACCCTATCGTCCGGGAACTGTGGTCAAACATACCTTTCTCGGTCAATTCGGTTACCGTGTTTTCGAAAGCTATGTGGTTCAGCCGGACGGCACACTCAAGCTTACGTCCCAGAGCACAGGCCCGGACTTTCTCTGGCAGTGAGGGTGGCTTCGGCTCCAGTCGCGCCATCGCGCAGGAGGACCTTCGCGGCGAGTTTTCATCGCCCCGTCCGGCACGATCGCAAGCGGCGCATCAATTTCGCTCGCAGCTTTCGCTTTCATCCCTGCGAAATTGAATGTTGCGCTGCAGCAAAAATCTCGTCTATACCACGGACATTCACCACGGACCCGGTGAGACCCCGGGTGGCTCTTCTGGCCGCCGATCCGCCAGATAACGCAAAACCTGCATGTCGCGACACGACCGCTCGATAGAGCGAGCCCGGCCATGCTTTGCGAGACTCTATCCATGCTGCTTTCCTCCATCCGTCGTGATTGGTCCGCCAATCCCACGCGCGAAATGCTTGCCGGTGCGGTTGCGACTTTCGCCCTGATCCCCGAGGTCATCGCCTTTTCATTCGTGGCGGGGGTCGATCCCGAGGTCGGCCTGTTTGCCTCTTTCGTCATCGGCATCGTCATTGCGTTCACCGGCGGACGCCCGGCGATGATTTCGGCGGCGGCCGGGTCGGTCGCACTGGTCGCGGCACCGCTGGTGCATGCCCACGGCTTGCCCTATCTCTTCGCGGCCGGGCTGCTGGCGGGGCTGATGCAGATCGTGTTCGGCCTGCTGCGGCTCGGCGTGCTGATGCGCTTCGTGTCGAAATCCGTGCGCACCGGCTTTGTCAATGCGCTTGCCATCCTGATCTTTGCTGCGCAGATGCCGCACATCATCGGCGCCGGCTGGACGGAATATGCCGTGCTGAGTGCCGGGCTTGCGATCATCTATCTGACGCCGCGGATCACGACGGCGATCCCGTCGCCGTTGATCTGCGTTCTGATCCTGACCGTCGCCTCGATCGGGTTCGGACTTCCCGTTCTGACCGTCGCCGACCTCGGCAAACTGCCGGATTCGCTTCCGGTGTTCGGCTGGCCGGCGGTGCCGCTGACGCTGGAAACCCTCAGGATCATCGCCGGACCCGCACTTGCCATCGCGATGGTCGGGCTGCTGGAATCGATGATGACGGCGAGCGTCGTCGACGATCTCACGGATACGCCGAGTTCGAAGAACCGCGAATGCACGGGTCTTGGCCTTGCCAATGCCGCCGCGAGCCTGTTCGGCGGCATTGCCGGCTGCGGCATGATCGGCCAGACGGTGAGCAACGTGAAATACGGCGGGCGCGGCCGGCTCTCGACGCTGTTTGCCGGCGCCTTCCTGCTGATCCTGATGGTGCTGCTGAAGCCATGGGTCTCCGAGGTTCCCGTCGCCGCGCTGGTGGCGATCATGGTCATGGTATCGATTGACACCTTCGACTGGTCGTCGCTTAAAGCGGTCGTCGTCCATCCCCGAATGTCGAGCGCCGTCATGGTGACGACCGTCGTCGCCACCGTCTTCACCGCCAACCTGGCGCTCGGGGTGACGGTCGGGGTGCTGCTCAGCGGCGTGTTCTTCACCTTCAAGGTCGCCCGCCTGCTGCGCATCGAGGTGGCGCCCGATCAAGCCGCCGGGCAACGCATCTACCGCGTGTCCGGCCAGGTGTTCTTTGCCTCGGCCGACGTCTTCGTCGAGGCGTTCGACGTTCAGGACGCTGTTGGCAAGACCGTGCTGATCGACGTCTCCGAGGCGCATTTCTGGGACATCACCGCCGTTGCCGCACTCGACAAGGTCGTGCAGCGCTTCCGGGCGCATGGCATCGCCGTGGAGGTTGCCGGCCTCAACCAGGCGAGTTCGACGCTGATCGAAAGCCTCGATGGCAAGGTGGTGCTGGAGGGGGTGTGACGGCGGCAAGGGTAGGCGGAGCATAGGCTTTGCCGGATAGAAAAATCAGCGCGCGGATTCCATAACAAGTATGGGAATGACTATCCGCTTGCGCCGGCCCGTCGGGGGTCCATATTGACACGCATCGTCCTTGAAGGGGAGGCTTCGATGCCGTCGAGTTTCAATGTCGAAAGTGCGGATGGTTATGAACGGCTGATGGGGCGCTGGAGCAAGAGGCTGGCGCCGATGCTGATCGATTTCGCCGGGTTGGCGGATGGGGATCGCGTGCTCGATGTCGGCTGCGGCACCGGCAGCCTGACCTTTACGCTGGCGGAAAAGCCGAGCTTGCAGGAGATCGTCGGTGTCGACTATTCGCCGGTTTTCGTCGAGGCCGCAACGCGGCGCAACACCGATCGGCGGATCACGATCCGGCAGGGCGATGCCTGCGCGCTTCCCTTCGAGGATAATCGCTTCGACAGGGCGATATCGCTGCTCGTGCTGCATTTCGTGCCCGAGGCGGGAAAGGCAGTGTCCGAGATGGCCCGTGTCGTGCGCCCGGGCGGCGTGGTCGCGGCCGCCGTCTGGGACCATTATGGCGGCATGTCCGGCATGAGGATGATGTGGGATACGGTGGCGATGCTTGACGAAAACGCGCTGCCCTTACGCCGCAAATATTGTTTCCAGCCGATGATGCGGCCGGGGGAAATGAAGGAGAGCTTCATCGCGCAGGGTCTTGCCGATGTCGAGGAGACTTCGTTGCTGATCCGGATGGAATATCTTTCCTTTGGGGACTATTGGGACCCAATCGCCGCCGGCGAGGGACCACTCGGCAAGTATATTGCGGGGCTGGACCCGGCGAAGCGAAAAGCGGTCGATACAGCCGTCAGGGCCGCTTACGATGCCGGCGAGCCGGATGGCCCGCGGTCGTTCGCATCGGTGGCGTGGGCGTGCCGGGGCAGGGTGCCGGGCGGCGGTTAGGTGTGTCGGTATAACGGCCCCTGAGACAGCGAGCATGCGCCGGCGCCCCGGAGAGCCTCATCCTGAGGTGCCCGGCAGGGCCTCGAAGGACGAGGCGGGCGCGCCGGCACCGAATGAATGCAAGAAGTAATGTTGGCGTGTGCTTCGAGGCTCCGCCCTCTCGGGCTGCGCGGATGCCGCGGCCCCAGAGCCGTGGTGCGACGCCCCGACCATGCCAATCGCGATGGAGGCCGGCGGCAAGGCACAAGCAAAGGCCGGCCGGCGACATCTCGGTGGCGTGAGACGATTGGCCCGAGCCTTGGGGCTTGCCGTCAGATGGCGGCGTGCTACGTAAGGCCCGCCGGTATCTCTCCGGATCAGCTATTTCCCCTCCACAGCCCCGAGTTATTCCATGTCGTTTTCTCCCGCCGCCCTCTGGCCCGTTGTCATGCTGTTTGCCTCCAACATCTTCATGACCTTTGCCTGGTACGGGCATCTCAAGCACAAGGGCAGTGCCATCTTCCTTGCCATCCTGGTCAGCTGGGGCATTGCCTTTTTCGAATATTGCCTGGCGGTACCGGCCAACCGTATCGGCTCGGCAGTCTATACGACGGCCCAGTTGAAGACGATGCAGGAGGTGATCACGCTGCTGGTCTTTGCCGGCTTCTCGATCTTTTGGCTCGGCGAGAACCTGACGTGGAATCATGCGATCGGCTTCGCGCTCATCGCGATCGGGGCATCCTTTATCTTCCGGGCATAAACTTCAGTTTTTTCAACAGATTACAAATCGTCCATGTCTGGAAATCGCCACATTTCCTACAGATTGGCGTCGCAATCGGCTGGCAGCTTGTCACTACCACGTGATCAGGAGTTGACCGGCCATGAGCCTCTCTTTCCCGACGATGGCGGCGATCCGGTTCGGCTATGGTTTCCGGCCGGGTGAGGCGCCGCCGCAAAGCAAGGACGACCTGATCGGCCAGCTCAGCAAGGGGGCAGCGGCAACGCCGGACTTTCCGCTCGGCGGTCCCGAGACGCGCCACCGCGCGATCCTCAGCCTGCAGGAGCAGCTGAAGCAGATCCGCCAGGACGCCAAGTCGGTGACCGACGATACGACGCAGCGCGAGATGCGGAAGGGCGTGCAGCGGCAAGCGCAGCAGCAGTTTCAGCACGATGTAAATCTGCGGCTGATGCAGGCGGTGCTGTCGCCGTACGGCTTCTACGAGCGGCTGGCGACCTTCTGGACCGATCATTTCTCCACCAGCGCCAATAAGAGCTTGCCGATGCGTCTCATCGTGCCGCTCTACGAGGCCGAGGCGATCCGGCCGTTCATGTCGGGCCGGTTCGGTGATCTGCTGCGCAGTGCCACCGCCCATCCGGCCATGCTGATCTATCTCGACCAGGCGGATTCGCTGGGGCCGGATTCAGCCGGCGGCATCAAGCGCAACAAGGGACTGAACGAAAATCTCGGCCGCGAACTGCTGGAACTGCACACGCTCGGCGCCGGCAGCGGCTACAGCCAGGCGGATGTCACGGCGGCGGCCATGGTGCTGACGGGGCTCACCATCGACCGCAAGGAGATGGACATCGCCTTCCGGCCGAATATCTCAGAGCCCGGTACGCATGAGGTGCTCGGCGTCAGCTATGGCGGGCGGCGGCGCTCGCGCGACGACTATCTCGACATGCTCGACGATCTCGCCGTCCACCCGAAGACGGCGGCGCATATCAGCCGCAAGCTTGCAGTGCACTTTATCTCCGACCAGCCCGACGAGGGGATGGTGTCCGACATGGCCATGGTCTGGAAGACGACGGATGGTGATCTCACAGCCGTCTACACCGCCATGCTCGACCATCCTGCCGCCTGGCGTAACGAAGGGGCCAAGGCGCGCCAGCCTTTCGACTATGTCATTGCAGGTCTGAGGGCGCTGAATGCGGGGCCAGTCAACGGCGTCGTCGGCAGTTTTCTGGCGGCCAACCAGCAAGGCACTGATGAGGGCGACATGGCGGCGAATACGCCTGGAATGGCAGGTTCGCCTATAGCGACGGGTCCTCCCGGCGAGGCGAGGGACACGCGGCTCAAGGCCTTCCGGACGGCGCGAGCGTTGGGGCAGGGGGCGCTGAAGCGCATGGGCCAGCCGACCTGGCAGCCGCCGAGCCCGGCCGGCTTCGAGGAAGGCTTCTCCACCTGGATTACCGGCAGCCAGCTTGCCGAGCGGCTAGCTTGGGCAAGGCGGGCGGCGGCGCAATTTGGGCGCGACGAGGATCCGCGCGAATTTCTGAAATCGACGCTTGCCGATGCGGCGCGCGACGAGACGATCCGCGTCGTGTCGCAGGCGCCGAACAAGATCAGCGGCCTGACGCTGGTGCTGGCATCGCCCGAATTCAACCGCCGATAGGAGGCCCGCCCATGACGCTGTCGATGAACCGGATTTCACTGTCCCGCAGAGGCTTTCTAGCGTCCGCTTGTTGTCTGGCCGCTGCCCCCGTCTTCACGCCGGTCACCTTCGCGGCGATGCCGGGAGACAACCGTTTCGTCACCATCGTGTTGCGCGGCGCGATGGACGGGCTGGACCTGGTGCAGCCCTATGGCGATGCGGGTTTTGCCGCGCTCAGACCGACGCTGGCGCTGACGCCCGACACCGGGCTTCTCGATCTCGATGGGCATTTCGGCCTCAATCCCGCCGCTGCCGACCTGATGCCGCTGTGGAAGAGCCGGGAGCTTGCCTTCGTGCACGCGGTGTCGACGCCCTATCGCGACCAGCGCAGCCATTTCGACGGGCAGGACATGCTGGAATCCGGCGGCGAACATGTCGCCGAGGAAAAGACCGGCTGGCTGAACCGAGCGCTCGCCGTCATTCCGCGCTCGGATGCACGCAAGGCGATCGACGTCAACACCTCGACCGAGCTGATCCTCTCCGGCCCGAACGACGTCGACGTCTGGGCGTCGGATTCCAATCTGGCGCCGGCGCGCGACGAGATGCAATTCCTGACGCGGCTCTATGCCGGTGATCCGCCGTTTGCCGCTGCACTTGCCGAAGCAACGCGGGCCGACTCCTCCTCGATGATGGTCGAGCCGGATGGCCAGCGCGGCGAAAAGACCGCGGACGTGGCAGCGCTTGCGGCCAACATGCTGAAGGACGACTACCGCATCGCCAGCTTCTCGGTCACCGGCTGGGACACGCATATCGGCCAGGCCGGCCAGTTCAAGCGGCCGGTGCAGGATCTGGCGCAGGCGATCAACACGCTGAAGACGACGCTTGGGGCCGAAATCTGGGCAAAGACGGTGGTGCTCGCCATGACCGAATTCGGCCGCACCGCCCGCCAGAACGGCTCCGCCGGCACCGACCACGGCACCGGCGGATGCGCCCTGCTTGCCGGCGGCGCCATCAACGGCGGCCGCATCCTTGGCCGCTGGCCGGGCATCGGCGACGGTCAGCTGCTCGACGACCGCGACCTGATGCCGACCGCCGATGTGCGCGAACTCGCCGCGGCGATGTTGTATCGGCAGTTCGATGTCGGTGTGGATGATCTGACAGGGAAGATCTTTCCGGGGTTGGGGTTTGACAAGGGGTCGCAGTTTTTGCGTGGGTGAGTGGCTGCACCTCTTCTCCCGCTGGGGATAGGAGGCAGCAAGCCGTTGCCCGGCCCTTCGCTTGGGCTCAGGGCGTTCGACGCTGCAATCGATTCACTGGATCGATTGCTCCCGCTTTGCGGGATCGCGTCTCACCCAGCACATCATAAAGCCTAAAGATGAAGCTGACCTGATAGACGAGGTTGGCGGTGATGAAGGCGGCATGGAAGCGACGGTTAGGGGTCCAGGCGGCGATGGCGCAGAGGAGGATATAGACGATGTTTCGGGCGGGATATTCCCAGCCGAGCGCGAGGATGCGCTCATGGCCCTTGATCGCCGTGTCGAGAATATCGACGGCGTAGGTGAGGCCGAGGATGCCGAAGAACCATTTGCGGCGGGAAATGAAATATTCCTCGTAGCCGCCATATTCATCGAGGCTCGCCGGAAAGAGCAGGGCGCAGAGCAGGAAGAACAGGCTGCAGAAGCAGACGAGGAATAGGTAGATCCCGAAGCCGATGGCCGGCACGGCCTGCAGGCGATATTCCCACCACCAGATATGGATGATGAACAGAAACATCGACAGCGCCCAGCCAAGATCGACGGCATAGACTTTGGCCTTGGCGGGATGCTGGACGATGCCGGCAACGCCGGTCAGCATTCTGGCAAGCGAAAGGCTGATGACCATGCCCATCACCACCTTGATGTGAAGGAAGACCTCCGGCGAGCCGACCGTTTCCATGCTCTCGACCCCTGGTCTGTCACGCCTCGGGGACTTGTTTCGGTTTGCCGTCTTCGTCGAGCGCCACCATGATGAAGGTGCCGGCGGTCACCTTTTCCATCTTGGCGTAACGCGCACGGTGCGCCCAGGCTTCGACGATCAGCGTGATCGAGGTGCGGCCGACGCGATCGATATCGGTATAGACCGACAGCGTGTCGCCGATCTTGACCGGTAGCTCGAAGGCCATTTCCTTGACGGCGGCGGTGACGACGCGGCCCCTGGCGCGCTCGGTGGCGCGGATGCCTGAGGCAAGGTCCATCTGCGCCATGACCCAGCCGCCGAAGATATCGCCGGCCGGATTTGCATCGCCCGGCATGGCGAGCGTCCTGAGCGTTAGTTCGCCTCTCGGCTTGGCGGCATCGGTCATCAAGGGTTCTCCATCTGGTGCGGGCCATCGGCCGGCGATTCACTGGACGATAGCCTAGTGCAAAGGCTGTGGGCTGTAAAAGACGGCATGGCCGGGCGCTGCAGCTAACCGCCGGGAAATATATTGCAGCCGTTGCCGATTGAAATTTCATTCGATTTCAAACAGTTGATTTCGAGTGCTTCGGCCTTCCCTCACGGTATTTAATCATCTTCTAATTAAGCTTTACGCTCCAGTAATTCCGGCAATTCAAGATGGGTCTACCTCATTTACGAGAATCGCCGGGAACCTCATGCGCAACGTCAAGATTTCCACCCGCCTCTACTGCCTCGTCGGATTCACCCTTGCCGTGCTAGCGGCGACGATGATCTTCTTTTTGAACTATTCCTATTCCGAGCTGGAAGCGGAGCGGAAGGTGGGGTTGGCGCAGATGGATGCGACGGCGCTCGGCATCTTCGACAAATATTACAAGATGGAGCAGGCGGGCACGATGACCCGCGAACAGGCGCAGGCGGCCGCCAAGGACGTGATCGGTGCGATGCGCTACGGCGCCGACGGTTATTTCTGGATCAACGACATGCATCCCACCATGGTGATGCACCCGATCAAGCCGAAGCTTGATGGCACTGATATCTCGCAGATGAAGGACCCGAACGGCAAATTCCTGTTCGTCGAATTCGTCAGCAAGGTGAAGAAGGATGGCAAGGGCTTCGTCGACTATTACTGGCCGAAGCCGGGCGCCGATCAGCCGGTGCTGAAATATTCCTATGTCGCCGGTTTTGAGCCCTGGGGCTGGATCGTCGGCACCGGCGTCTATGCTGATGACCTTGCCGCGCTCTATCATCAGAACGCGATCTGGGCGGCGGTGCTCTGCCTGCTCGGGGCCGCGGCCACGATTGCCATCGCCTACGCCATCGTGCGCAGCGTCACGGCGCCGATCGCCCGGCTGAAGGCGGCGATGAACGCGATCGCCGCCGAGGAGGCATCGGTAGAGATCGCCGGCAGCGACCGGCGCGACGAGATCGGCCAGATGGCCAAGGCATTGCTGGTGCTGCGCGACTCCGTCGACGAACGCAGCGCGCTGCGCGGACGGGAAGATGAAAGGCAGCGGCAGATCGAGGATGAGCGACGCGGCAACGAGGCAAGCCTGCGCTCGGCCTCCGACCGGCAAAACCGGGCAATGCAGGCGCTCGGCGTTGGCCTGGAAAAGCTCGCCGGCGGCGATCTGACGGTTGCGATCGACGATATCGGCGAGGATTACGCCAAGCTGAGGGGCGATTTCAACGCCGCCGTCGACGCGTTGAACGGCGTTATCCACGCAATCGCCGAATCGAGCCACGTCGTCAATGAAAGCGCTTCCGACATCAGCGAGGCGACCGGCAACCTGTCGAAGCGCACGGAACAGCAGGCGGCAGCCCTCGAGGAGACGGCGGCAGCGCTCGACGAGATCACTGCGACGGTCAAGACGGCATCCGAGCGGGCGAACGAGGCGCGCGCGATGGTGGCCGAAACCAAAGCCAGCGCCGGCCGCTCCGGCGATATCGTCCGCAATGCGGTGACGGCGATGGGCCGGATCGAGGAATCGTCGAGCCGCATCAACCAGATCATCTCTGTCATCGACGAGATCGCCTTCCAGACCAACCTGCTGGCGCTGAATGCCGGCGTCGAGGCGGCGCGGGCGGGCGAGGCGGGCCGCGGCTTTGCCGTCGTCGCCCAAGAGGTGCGCGAACTTGCCCAGCGCTCAGCCAATGCAGCCAAGGAGATCAAGGAGCTGATCAGCCGGTCGGCAACGGAAGTCGAGGGCGGGGTGGCGCTGGTGCGCTCGACGGGCGAGGCGCTGCTGGAAATCGAGGCGCTGGTCAACCAGGTCAACGACCACGTGGTATCGATTGCGACGGCGGCCCGCGAGCAGTCGACCGGGCTGAACGAGATCAACGGCTCCGTCAATCATATGGACCAGATGACGCAGCAGAACGCGGCAATGGTCGAGGAGACGACTGCGGCAAGCCGCACGCTCGCCGATGAGAGCACCCAGTTGAAAACGCTGCTTTCGAATTTCCGCCTGCGCGCCGAGCCGCGGGCCGAGACGAGGTATACGCGGGCCGCGTGAAGGCAAGAGCGAAGTAACGGCCTCACAACAGCTTCAGACCGGAACGTCAGGAAAAGAGCCGCAACGACGGCTCTTTTCGTTGTGGCGCCGTCATCGCGGTCAGATGCACGGATCGCGACGCAGCATGATCCTTTCGAGTAGAGAGGATCGTGGGCCGGCGGAATTCCAAGATCTTCAGGCTGATATACCTGGCAGATGGGTTTGATAAAAAGCAGCAGATTCAATCCTCAAGCGAATATCATTGCAATTTACCTTACGCTATGCTTCATTAAGGTTGTAGGTGAGGGCAGGGTATTTCGAAGATAGCGATTGCTGTCGTTGCGGAAGCCACCATAATTCTCCAATTTGGCAAACTATCCGGGACCATGGCCGCGGCGGCCTTGGCATGGCCGCCGTGTGTCTCCCCGAATTCGAGGATCTCAGTCCTCCGCATCGAACATCGCTGCCCTCATCGCACCGCTGCCGCATTCCAGTTCAGTAACCGAGGGAGGCCGAAATGGCTCGCAGCAAGCATGGTTCGCCAGTAAGAGGCATGGATAGCGTCGCGCATTCGAGTGTTCGCGACCAGAGGTTCGGGAGGATGTTCCGCAACCTGCCGGCCGCCGCATTTACCGAGGACGCACTCACCGATCTTGCGAAAACGATGTTCCAGGGGGAGTTCGCCGAGAAGATCGAAGAGGGAAAACCCGTCGACGTCGCGCTTGACGAGCGGGAGCCCGAAGACGAGAACCCGGCAATTCCTGCAGGCTTCACCTATTTCGGTCAGTTTCTCGATCATGACATCACATTCGATCCGGTCTCGTCGCTCGACCGCTTCAACGATCCCGATGCCCTGCAGGATTTCCGCACGCCGCGGCTGGATCTAGATTCGGTCTACGGATCGGGACCGGCCGACCAGCCTTTCCTCTACGAGGATGACGAGCTTCATCTGTTGCTCGGGGACGACAAGGATTTTGACGGCGCGAGGAAAAACCGCCCCGACCTGCCGAGGAACGCGGCCAAGATCCGGCGCGCGCTGCTCGGCGACAAGCGCAACGACGAAAACGTGATCGTCTCGCAACTCCACGCCACCTTCCTCAGATTTCACAACAAGGTCGTCGATACGCTGCGCACCCCCGATTTCGGGCTCTGTCAGCAGACGGTGCGCTGGCACTACCAGTGGATTGTCCTGCATGATTTCCTGCCCCGTATCATCGGCAAGGAGACCTACGAGCGCGTCATCGTCGGCAGAGGCGAAAAGCCGAATATCCGCTTCTACAATCCACAGGGCCGCTTCGCCTTCATCCCCGTCGAATTCTCGGTGGCGGCGTACCGATACGGTCATACAATGGTGAGACCGAGCTATTCGCTGAACGGAACCGTCACGAAGCCCGACCCGATCGAGCAGCGGTTCAACGGGAAAAAGGCAAAGTTCAATCGCATTCCGATTTTCTCTCTGACTGACGTGATCCAGCACCCGCGGGCAAATTTGAACGGTTTTCGCGAGTTGCCCGACTTCTGGGCGATCGACTGGGCCTTCTTCTTCGACGGGGTCGCGCCCGAAGGGACGCCGCCGGCTGGCGCAGTCCTGCCGCAGCCCTCCTACAAGCTCGATACGACGTTGGTCGATCCGCTGACGAGCCTGCCCGATCACCAAAGGGAGCCCATCCATATCCGCAGGGCGCTCGCCGCCTTGAACCTGCTGCGCGGCTGGCGGCTCGGATTGCCTTCCGGCCAGGCGGTGGCGCGCCATATGGAAATGGAGGCGCTGTCGGATGAGCAGCTGTTCGACAGCGAGGATGCCGAGAGGAAGCGGGCGCGCGGCGCGTTGCTGAGCGATCACCCCGGGATTTTCAAGGATAACGCGCCGTTGTGGTTCTACATCCTGCGCGAGGCGGAGATCTTTGGAAACAGCGAGCATCTCGGGCCGGTCGGCGGCACGATCATCGCCGAGGTCATCGCCGGCCTGATCCGCGAGGATCGGCATTCCTTCCTAGCGCAATGGCCGAAATGGCGGCCGACATTGCCGAGCGCCGAGGCGCGGCATTTCACCATGGCCGACCTGGTCAATTTCACCAACAGGTAGCCGAGGTCGATCAAGGCTGCGGGAGCGGCCGGGGAGGATGCCGAGTAAAAGTTGCATCTATCGCCAATCTCAAGGCCGCGAAAGCGGCCTATTTCATCTCCGTCGCGTTCAGATTGTGCCGGTAAGTTTTCATTCACCGTTTTTAATTAAAATTGGAGTGAGTTTTTTCTGTCACTGCCCAGTCGGCCTGCGGAAGCGATAAGAGTATGGCGTTTGTTTCCTTTCCTTGGCGAGCCCTTTTGCCCCTGCTGCTCTCTGCGTCGCTGACCACCTGTTCGATCAGCGATGGGCTTGTGCCGCCGGCCAATGTCGACAACGGCACCAGGGTCAGCTCGATCTCGCCGGCGGCGCGCATGGCGCCCTCGGTCCGAATGGCGCGTGCGGAGCGCCTTGCGCCCGCGGAAAGCCAGGCCTCCTATCCAGTTTCCAGTGCGCCTACCGGCAATAGCCAGGGATCCATCGACTACCTCGATACGCCGAACCTTGCCGGCACCGGCCATGCCGCGCCGACGGCGCGCGGGGGGCGCCTGCCGATGATCGACAGCGACGAAGCGCTGGCGGCGGGCCAGCCGAGCGGCAATTGGGGGGGCACGCAGAACCTTGCGGTCCCTTCCGGCGGCGTCAACATGGATGACGAGCTTGGGGCAGAGCCGGTCGTCGGGTTGGTGCAGGAACAACAGCAGCAGATCGCCGAGGGAGATGCGACGGAGCCGGTCGTTGACGGAATCGGCACCGATAGCCCTACGCAGGTGAACCGGCCGCTACGCCAGCCCGCACCGCGGGCGATGCCGCAGCCGGCGGCACAGGGGCAGATGAGCCGGGCGCCGGCCTGGAACGACGGCAGCCCTGTGGTGGCGCCGTCACGCGTTCCGGAAGAGGACGAAAGCGAAGAGGTCGCGATGCTGCGGCCGAACAATCCGATGATGAGCGAACCGGCAGCACCCGTTGACCCGAGCGTCATGCCGACCTCCGAGCTTGCCTGCCGGCGCGAGCTGAAGCGCATGGGCGTGCTTTTCGACGAAAAGCCGCCGATTTCCAACGGGCCCGCCTGTCAGGTGCCCTATCCGGTGTCGCTGAAGGGGCTTTCCGGCAATATCGGCGTGCAGCCGGCGGTGACGCTGAACTGCCAGGTGACGCTCGCCTTCGCCAAATGGGTGAAGAACGAGCTGGCACCGTCTGCCCGCTACCGCTACTGGACCGGCATCAAGACGATCCAGCCGCTCGGCGGCTATTCCTGCCGGCGCATGAACAACAGCCGGCAGAAATACAATCCGATGTCGGAACACGCTCGCGGCAACGCGATCGACGTCGGCAAGTTCGTGCTGAAGAACGGCCACGAGATCGACGTGCGCAAAAAGGGTCTCTTTTCGCTGCGCGAAGGCCGGCTGCTGAAGGCGGTGCGCAGCGACAGCTGCCGCTATTTCAACACCGTGCTCGGCCCCGGCAGCAACCCCGAACACTGGAACCACTTCCACTTCGATCTGCGGTCCCGCAAGAGCGGCAAGGCCTATTGCGACTGATGCATTTCGCCTTGAACCGTGCGGCGCAGGTGCGGCTTTTGTCGCGGCAAAAAAACCACTGGCAGAAAGTGGTTCATCCCTGCCTTCCGGCGCGCTATAGATCTGTCAGGCGGATTGCCGTTCGAGAGTTTGATCCATGAGCTATGATTTCCATGTCGGCCAGAAGGTCGTCTGCATCAACGATACCTTCAAGCATGTCAGCATCGACCAACTTATCCGCAAGGGCGAGATCTACACGATCCGCTGGGTCGGCGAATATACCCATTATATCGACGGCACGTTCATCGGGGTGAAGCTCGCGGAAATCAATCGCGGCAACGACGACGGGCCGGAAGGTTACGGTGCGGCCGACATGCCTTATCGAGCGACGCGCTTCCGGCCGCTTGTGAAGGACAAGATTTCATCGCTGCGCAAGCTTTTGGCCCCGACGCCGGATGCACCGGTGGAACCGAAGGAAAAGGTCAGGAAGAAAGAGAAGGTCTAGCGCCGCTCTGCCAGCCTGATCAGGTAGCCGTGGACACGTCGCCCGCTCCTCGATTTTTTCCTCAGCATGTCTTCGGGCGCGGAGGCGTGAATGGTCGGCGGCGTCTAGGTTGTCTGCCGGCCGACCGGCACGCCGGGTTCGTCGAGGTGCCAATAGAGGCCGGCCATCAATGCGAGGCCTTCACGGGCGGTAAATAGGGGAAGATGCTCGTTCGGGGCGTGCTGGGAGCATCCCGGATAGGAATGGGGAACCCAGATCGTCGGGAGTTCCAGGGTCTCGGAGAAGGTGTCGTTCGGCAACGATGCGCCGAGGTTCGGCAGGATAGCCGGCTTTTTGTGCGTGACGGCGAGTTCGCGCAAGCCAGGTGGTATCCGCTCCTCACCCATCTCGATAAGATACTTGGCGTTGAAACCGAGTTTGCCGCGTGTTTCCAGCACGGCCTGGATGGCACCGATGTTGATGCTATGCTGCCCCTTGTTGTCGGCGACGCCGCGCCCATACCAACTGTCGTCACGTTCGGTCATCCTCCACGGCGACAGGCCTTCGTCCCAGCCGTCATCGAGCCCGCGGATCACGTCACCGTGGCCAACCAAGCACAGTCGGCCGCTCGGAATCTTCGATGCGCTCGGCGAAGAAAAAAAGCCAGCCGCCTTCCGTCAACGTGCGGCAGGTAAAACCGAGCGCTGCGAAGGTCGGTGTGAGCTCTGTCTCGATATAATCGAGCAACACCTGACTGCGGTCAGGGTTTTGGCGCTCTGTCGGCATGGCGACGCGGCGCGCCAGATCGGTCCGGAACGATCCGGAATCGAAATAGGCCTCTGCTCTTGCTATGGCGGCTTCGCGTGTCATGCCGCAGCATAACATCATGCCGGTTTCATCGAAACGGCCTGTCTGTCTTCGTCCGGTGTCATCGCCCTTTTGCCGCGTTTGGGCCGAAGACGCCACGCGGCGGCACGCGATTGTGCAGTCCGGTTGTCTGTGCGACAGTCCGTGCGTAAGATGCGGAGGAGAGACCATGAGGCCGGTTTGGAACGTGCTGGCGTCGCTTTGCGCCGCCATCGGTTTTGCTATTGCAGCGACGGGAGCGGACGCCGCTGATCCGCTCGTTTTCAACTATCACGGATGGCAGGTCGATCTCACCAATGCCAGGGGTGCGGAACCCGATCGGGAGATGGTCACGGCCGTCAAGCGGCAGCTCGACATCGTCGAGCATGTCGATCTGAAGCCCGACATCCTCAAATTCATGCAGACAATCCGAATCTGGGCCAATCCCGCTGCTGCGAGTTTCGGGCCTGGCCATTACAGCAGCAAGACCGGTATCGACCTGCGCGTCAGGGGGCTCGAGCCCGACAAGCCGATCATCCTGCATGAGTTTCTGCATGCTTATAACGACCGGATGCTCCCGGGCGGATTTGGCAATTCCGACGTCAAACAATTCTTCAATAGCGGTCGGGCGCTCTGGCCGAGCGATTCCTATATGATGAGCAACGACCGCGAATTCTTCGCTGTGACGGCAAGCGTCTATCTGTTCGACGATATCGACCGGCCGCCTTATTCACGCAGCCAGCTCAGAACCAACCAGCCGCGCTACTACCAGTGGCTTGCCACGCTGTTCGACGACGGCCGGTCGCGATCCTGAAAGGCGGTGATCCGATCAGGCCGTCTTCTTGCTGAGGAATAGCCCAGTCTCCTTGCTGACATCGAGCGCGCCGCTGCCTTGCCTGAAGGCATCGGCGATGGCCTGGCGGAAGCGGCTGAGCTGAGGCTCGTCGGCGCCTTCGCCGGGCGGATAGGAGGTCAGCGCCAGGAAGACATCCTCGGGCTCGGTGATCCGCATGCTTGCAGGGTACTGCGACATCGCGACGTTTGTGAATTGCGACCGCATTATTCCTTCGGCGGCGTCATATCCAAAGGCTTCGGCCGCAGGATCGGTCGGCGCGCTGCCGAAGACGGTCGTCAGCTGGTAGACCTCACGCATGTTGCCGATGCCGTTGGTGGTGACCGCGAGAAAGCCGCCCGGCTTCAGCACCCTCGACATCTCCGCGATGCCGGCGGCCGGGTCGGGCAGGTGGTAGAGCATGTGCATGGCGATCACGAGATCGAAGGCGCCGTCTTCGAAGGGGAGTGCAGCTGCATCGGCCTGGCGGCCTTGAACGGAACCGAAGGGCAGTGCGCCGCAGCGCGCCGCCGCCTCGTCGACCATGCCTGGCGAAAGGTCGGCGAGTGTCAGCTGCAGATCCTCCGGCAGAAGACCTGCCGTTGCCGCCCAGAACCATGCCGGCCCGCAGCCGACATCGAGGACGCGATCTCCCGGTTTCAGGGGCAGATGCGCGGCAACCCACGGAAACCAGCCCGTTTCGGCGATGGTATATTCAGTATGGAGCCTGGCCCGGGCGGCGAGCTTGCGGCTGTCGCCATACTGCACGGCATTGCCTTCAGTTATGGAGGACATCTCAACTCTCCGCCTTTCTCGTGAAGCCTCGGGCATCCAGGCAGAGCCTATAGAGGGCGTCGTTCCTGGACAAGACGTGACTATGCGCAACCGGTCGAGCTTGCCTGCGCGGCTGGCTCAAGCCTTATGCTATGAGAAAAATAAATCGTATCCGACTAAATCGGAATGGTGTTGACATCGAATTCAGTTCGGCATATTAGATCGCATCCGAATCAATCGGATGCGATGAAGATCATCAAGCCGAAAGGGCATGACAATGACTGAGAAGCTTCTTTTCGCCGGGAAGACCCACATCGCCGGCGGCCGCAACGGCTACGCACGCAGCAGCGGCGGCACGCTCGATATCAAGCTGCCGCAGCCGCATCCGGCGGCCGAAAACCTGTTCGGCACCGCCTGGTCGGCCTGCTATATCGGCGCCATCGAGCTCGCCGCCGCGCAGCGGAAGATCACGCTGCCGGCCGGTCCCGAAGTCGATGCTGAGATTACGCTCAACGGCGACAACGGCTCCTACTTCCTACGTGCACGGCTCAATGTCAGCTTGGCAGACATCGATCGCGAGATCGCGCAGGAGCTGATCGAGGCAGCCCATGGCATCTGCCCCTATTCCAAGGCGGTGCACGGCAATATCGACGTCGAAACCAAGCTCGTCTGAACGGGAAGGGCCGGCCTCGCGCCGACATCTTCAAGCGGGGGTCTGCCGATCGGCGGCAGACCCGTTTCTGAGCTGGCAGCAACCCTGCCGATCGGAGGAAGTGCCATGATCCACAGCGAGCCAGAGCCGCGCCAGGCCTATGACGAGTTTTCGCTAGTGCTCGATCCCGATGTCTATGAGCCGCTGCCTGACGATTGGCTGATCGGCATCACCGACGTCGTCAGCTCGACCGCGGCGATCCGCTCCGGGCGCTATGAAGACGTCAATTATGCTGGCGCATCGATCATCGCCGCACTCGGCAATGCTTGGGGCTCGTTTGATTTCCCCTTCGTGTTTCGCGGAGACGGAGCCGCCTTCGCCTTGCCGGCGAATGGCATCATGGCCGCGACATCGGCCTTGCGTGATGTTGCGGGCTTTGCCAAAACCGATCTTCATCTCGACCTGCGTGTCGGGCTCGTCACCGCCGGCGAAATCCGCGCGAACGGACGTGATGTCAGGATTGCGCGCTATGCCGCATCCGAGAGTGTGACCTATGCAATGTTTGCGGGAGGCGGGCTCAAATGGGCGGAGCGGCAGATCAAGAATGGCCGCTATCTGGTGAAGCCCGGCCGTTATGCGATGAGGCCTAACCTGACCGGCCTGAGCTGCGACTGGGCGCCGTTCCCTAGCCAGCGGGGCGAGATCCTGTCGCTCTTGGTCGAGCCTCGTGACGATACCAGCCCAGAGGTCTTTGCAGCGCTGGCGAAGCGCGTGCTTGCGGTTTTCGATGCGGCGCCGCGCCGGTCTCATCCGCTTTCCGGAAATATGGCTGTCCACAGGGACCGCGGAAAGTGGGTCGATGCTCCGCGCTGGCCGGAGGTCGCCTCCAATTCGGATTTCCGCAAATTCGACGACGGCCTGCGCCTGACGCTGGACTGCACGCCGGAGCAGATCGACAGCGTCGAAGCCATCCTCGTTGCTGCACGAGCGCGCGGCGAGATCAGCTTCGGTCTGCATCGCCAATCTCATGCGCTGATGACCTGCCTCGTGCCATCCGGCAGCCCGGATTCGCACCTGCATTTCCTCGACGGAGCGGGCGGCGGTTATGCCAAGGCGGCCGAGATGATGGAGGAGGGTGCGCTCGCCGTCGCATCGCGTCAGCCTGAGAGGCCCATTCGCGGCGGTCGAGACATAGACTGACAGGGTAATTGACCCCTCCATAGCCCGGGCGCATAGTCCGGGCAGACGCGAAGGACCTACTGTTGCAACGAGGTCGGCCAGTCGATCCTCGTCCATTCCTGCAGATCGAACGGAGAGGAAAGCGACATGTCACCGACATCCCTATCAATGCCCACCCGGCGCGAACTGCTGGCCGCAACCGCCGTAGCCGGGGCCATCGGAATGCTTGCCGGAACGCGCGGCGCCGAGGCGAATGGCGAGGAGATCAGCCCCTTCAGCGTCAACTTCCCCGAGGAGGCACTCGGCGATCTGCGCCGGCGCGTCGCGGCGACCCGTTGGCCGGACAAAGAGACCGTCATGGATGATAGCCAGGGCGTACGGTACGAGACGATCCAGAAGCTCGCGAACCATTGGGCGAGGGATTACGACTGGCGCAAGACGGAGGCGCGGCTCAATGCGCTGCCGCAGTTCGTCACCGAGATCGATGGGCTGGATATCCACTTCATCCACGTCCGCTCCAAGCATGAAAATGCGCTGCCTATCATTGTCACCCATGGGTGGCCTGGCTCGATCATCGAGCAACTGAAGATCATCGAGCCACTCACCCACCCGACCGCGCATGGCGGTGGCGAAGCGGACGCGTTTCATGTGGTGATCCCATCGCTGCCAGGCTATGGCTTCTCCGGCAAGCCGACGGCGCCGGGTTGGAATCCTCCTCGCATTGCCCGCACCTGGGTGACGCTGATGCAGCGCCTCGGCTACACAAGGTTCGTGGCGCAGGGCGGCGATTGGGGGAACGCGGTCACCGAGCTGATGGCTTTGCAGGAACCGCCGGGATTGCTCGCCATCCACACGAACATGGCGGCTACGGTTCCGGCCGATATCGCCAAGGCGCTCGCAGCCGGCGGGCCGGCGCCCGCGGGCCTTTCTGCTGAGGAAAAACAGGCCTGGGACCAGCTCGACGACTTCTACAAGAACGGGCTGGGCTATGCCATCGAGATGAACAATCGGCCGCAGACCCTCTATGGGATCGTCGATTCGCCGGTCGGCCTAGCCGCCTGGATGCTCGACCACGACATTCGCAGCTACCAGATGATCGCTCGTGTTTTCGATGGAAAGTCCGAGGGGCTGACGAAGGATGATATCCTCGACAACGTCACGCTCTACTGGCTGACGAATACCGCAATTTCTTCGGCGCGGCTCTATTGGGACAATGCGCATTTTCCAAGCGGAGGCTTCTTCGACCCTAGAGGCATCAAGATTCCGGTTGCCGTGAGTGCCTTTCCCGATGAGATATATGCGGCGCCAAAGAGCTGGGCGGAGAAGGCTTATCCGAAGCTCATTCACTACAACAGGCTCGATAAGGGCGGCCACTTTGCCGCCTGGGAACAGCCGATGGCCATGACGGCTGAGCTGAGGACGGCATTCCGATCTCTGCGCCAGTAAGGCAAAAAAGCGCGTTGTGCCGAACCGGCTTCGCGCGACGCGCTTTCACTCCTTGCGGCTCTGCTGCAAAACGAGCTTTGCGAGGATTTGACCGAGCTTAGGCGGCGCCAGCTCGGTTTCGCATTCTATTTCCGCGGCGGTAAACCATCTGAGCGCTGTGTGTTCATCACCGATAAGTCGCGGAGAGCCCTGCCATCGATCGACGTGATAGACGTGGATGGTGGCGGATGCCCCGGGCGGGCTTTCCGAAACGAGCTTTCCTGCCAATTTCCAGTGCTGCGGCGTCACGCCGATTTCTTCCAACAATTCCCGGCGCATCGCCGTCTCGGCGTCTTCGCCGCTCTCGACATGACCGCCCGGCAAACTCCACCGATCCGGGTGCGTCTTGCGTTCGGAACTTCGCCTTGCGAGAAGAACACTCCCATTCTCAATCAATGCGCCGATTGCAATCTCGGGGATGTCACCAGGTGCCGACATGTGACGCGATCATGATTTTTCCGGTTCGGCTTGCGCCCGTAGCAGGTTGTCACGCAGCCGCGTGACCGATTTCTGTACGACGGGGAAATCTTCGCCGAGGCCGACGGCGTCGATCAGGGCCGAGCTGGGATCGGTTTCGAGAAGATCGCGTCCCGCCGGCGTCAGGCTCACCCGCACCTGCCGTTCGTCGGCGGGATCGCGATGACGGGTGATAAAGCCGACTGACTCCAGCTTCTTGAGAATGGGCGTCAGCGTGTTGGATTCGAGAAACAGTTTTTCCCCCAGCATGCTGACCGTCTGTTCGTCCTCCTCGGAAAGGGCGACCATGGCGATATACTGGGTATAAGTGAGGCCGATCGCGTCCAGGACCGGCTTGTAGGCGCGGCCGAAGGCGAGATTGGCCGAATAGACCGCGAAGCACAGGAAGTTCGAAAGCTTACGGCCGTCACCGTCAGTCTTGGGGGAGCTTGATGCTGGCTGTTTTGCTTTAGGCGCGGGCATGGGTCTATCCTGTTTCGGCATCTATCAACGCAATATATATCGTATCCGATTAAATCGCAATGGCGACGGCAGTGGGTTTGTCGGGCCGTCGCCCCAATTTCCGGAGCGGCGGCCAGTGTCGGGGTCTTACGGCTTAAGCGAACTTTTCCGTCGCATCAGCCTTGCCGAACACCCAATAACCGGACGCTTTGATCCAGCCGAGCGGGTAGCTTCTTTCCGTCAGCAGATAGGCGCGGATATCGCGTGTCACCGAGGCTTCCGCCGCGACCCAGATGAAAGTTTCCGGCAGGATATCGACCGTGGCCAGCAGTTTCAGCAGGGCTGCGGCATCGGTTGCCTTGGAGAGAGGCCGGTGCGCCCAGTGGACGTGCAATTCGGCTGACGTGTCGAAGGTCTGCTCTTCCACCTGGCCGGTGACGGCTGCGACTGTGGTGATGATAGTTCCGGCGGGGCTCTCCTCGATCCGGCGGCCAATCGCCGGGAGCGCCGTTTCGTCGCCGATCAGCAGCCATCGTTTGACGTTCGCGGAAACCACGGCGGAGCCTCTTGGCCCGCCGATTTCGAGCCTGTCGCCGGGGCGGGCGCCGATCGCCCACCGCGTCACCGGGCCTGCCTCGTGCAAGGCGAAATCGATGGTCAATTTCCGCCCGGCATTATCATAGCGGCGCGGCGTGTAGTCACGGCGCTCTTCTCCGCCATCGGCGGCCGGTACGAAAATCTTGATGTGGTCGTCGGGCGCAAGGCTGATGAAATCGGCAAGATCGTCGCCGGTCAACGTGATGCGGCGCATGCCGGGGGTGATATCGACGACGCTTTCGGCCGTCAGCGTACGCCGTGGCGTGTCGTGGCGCACCCGCTCGATGGCAGGGGCCGGCGACGTCTGGTCTTTGGGTTGATTGTTGTCCATGTGTCCTCAGGAGCTTTGAAACTCGATCCGCAGGACACAGTCGCGCAGATCGAAGCCGCAAAGCCGTTCGATCATACGCGTTGAGTGACGTTAACGCTTACGTGGCCGGGTGACCCGGCCATTGACGGGTTTGATGTAGCCGACGGTGGCGGCGCGTGCAACCGCATGGCGGCTGCGAAATCCGATGAATGCCGAAGTTTAACTTTTCGCAGCCAATTCGGTCGGGCAAAGTCGGCCATCAATCGCAAGGACGGAAGGGCGGGCCCGATGGACAGCAGGATCGAGGAAGTGCTCAGCATCTATCACGCGATGATCGAGACGGAGCACAACAGCCCGCGCGAGCTGCCTCCGGGCGGCCGCGATGGCGGACAGGACCAGCGGCTGCGCGCGGTCGGACCAGAGACCGGACAGTTCATCAATATCATCGCCAGGAGCCTCAGGGCGCCGACCATTCTCGAACTCGGCACCTCCTTCGGCTATTCAGGGATATGGCTGGCAGACGCCGCGCGTGCCTCCGGCGGCCGGCTGATCACCATGGAAATGCACGATTACAAGTCGGCTTATGCGCGCGACATGGCCGTCAAGGCGGGTCTTGCCGACCACGTCGAATTCAAGGTCGGGGACGCAGTCCAGATGATCGGCGCGCTTTCTCAGGGCATCGACTTCGTGCTTGTGGATCTCTGGAAGGATCTCTACCTTCCCTGCCTCGAGGCCTTCTATCCCAAACTCAATCCGGGCGCGATCATCGTCGCTGACAATATGCTGCGTCCGGGAGGCGACGATGTCGGACGCTACGGCGAAGCCATCCGCGCCAAGCCGGGCATATCAAGTGTGCTGCTGCCGGTCGGCAACGGGCTCGAGGTCAGCCATTTCGACTGAGGTTGAGGCGAGGTTGGTTTTAGCGATCAGGCCGGCTGCGTCGAATGCCGGGAGGCGGATGACCTCGCGCCTCAGATGAGCGATCCGACACGGTGTTATCGACTAACCGATTTTCACCGGGTCCGGATCCCCGATCTCGAACCCATGCTCTTGCCCCTTCGACAGTCTCAACATGTGAGGAAACCAGATCATGATGATGAACAGACGGACTTTCTCGGCCGCCCTCGTTGCCGGCGCCGCCGCCACTCTTCTCTCCAGCCGCGGCATGGCCGCGACATCGGCTCCGGTGAAGGCGCGCAATGTCGTGCTGGTGCATGGGCTGTTTGCCGACGGCTCGTGTTGGACCGAGGTGATCGCGCGCCTGCAGGCTGCCGGACTGAACGCCACGGCTGCACAGAACCCGCTGACGACGTTGCCCGACGCCGTCGCCGCCGTAAAGCGGGTGCTCGACCGGCAGGATGGCCCGACGGTTCTGGTCGGGCATTCGTTTTCCGGCATGATGGTCACCGAGGCTGGCGTTCATCCCAACGTTTCGGCGCTCGTCTATGTCGCTGCGCGGGCGCCGGATGCGGGTGAGGATTATACCGCGCTTGCGAAGACCTTCCCGACGCCGCCGGCTTCGGCCGGCATCGTCTTCGACGGCGACGAGGGACGCTTGAACGAAGCGGCCTTCCTTCGCGATTTCGCCGGGGACCTGCCGGAGGCGAGGGCGAAAGTACTTTATGCCGTGCAGCAGCCATTCCAGAAGGCGCTGCTGACCGGCAAGACTACGCAGGCCGCCTGGCGTTCGAAGCCGAGTTGGTATGCCGTCTCGACCGAAGACCGGACGATCAATCCCGATCTCGAACGTTTCATGGCCAAGCGCATGGGGGCAAAGACGGTCGAGGTGAAGGCCAGCCACCTCTCGCTGATTTCCCATCCCGACGAGATCACCCAGCTGATCCTGGAGGCGGCCGGGCAGTAATTTCCGACGCCGGGCGGTGGTGTCTATGGGACGGTTACTCTGTGCATAGCGGATGCACCGTCGTAGTGCACGTCACCCGCCCCCGCCCTTCGAGGCTCCGGCCTTTGGCCTGCGCATGAGCGCTGCTGGCGAGAGCGGGTGGGAAAGTAGCCGTCACATCGTCTTGCGCGACCGGTGCTTTCACGCGACAAAGTCCAGATGAGTATCCCCACAACCCACCCATTCTCCTTCGATCCGACCTACGGCATGCAGCTCGAAGAGCTTCTTGCGGTCAAGCCGCCCAAAGCGCCTGATGGTTTCGACGATTTCTGGGAGGGGCGTTATCGCAAGGCGTTGACGGTCGATCCGCAGCCAGTGCTTTCCCGCAGCGAGATCACCCATCCAGATTGGCATGTGCTCGATCTCGTCTATGTCTCCACGGATGCGTTCCGGATCGGCGGTTGGCTCATCTTGCCGCGTCAGGGGCAGGTGCGGCGCGGCCTTGTCGTCGGGCACGGTTACGGCGGGCGGGATCATCCGGATTTCGACCTACCGGTCAAGGAAACGGCATTGATCTTTCCCTGCTGCCGCGGGCTGTCGCTCAGCGCCCATCCGCCGATTTCCGAAAACCCGTCCTGGCATGTGCTGTACAATATCGACAAGCTGGACTCCTATATCATCGGCGGCTGCGTCGAGGATATCTGGCTAGCCGTCTCGACGCTTGACGCGCTCTATCCCTGGCTCTCGGGGAATATCGGCTACAGCGGCATCAGCTTCGGCGGCGGCGTCGGGGCAATAGCGATCGCCTACGACGAGCGCATCGATCGCGGCCATCTGGCGCTGCCGAGTTTTGGGCACCAGCCGCTGCGCCTCGACCTGCCGAGCGTCGGCAGCGCACAATCGGTGCAGGAATATCAGGCAGAGCATGGAAATGTGCTCGAAACGCTCAGCTTCTACGATGCGGCGACCGCAGCACGGCGGATCGAGGTGCCGATGCTGACGGCAGTGGCGCTTTTCGATCCTTCGGTGGCGCCGCCCTGCCAGTTCGCTGTCGCCAATTCGATACCGAAATTTAATGAAATCTTCATCCTGGACGCCGGGCATTTCGACTACCCTGGAAGTGCTGAGCAAGAGGCGGTTCTCCGCGACAAGATCGGACAGTTCTTCAGGGTGCCATGAACCGCGAATACCTGCGCTGGTACAGTCAGCGTCTGCATCGAGACATGGAGATGCTGGTTTTCGGCCATGCCGGCGCCAAGGTGCTGGTGTTTCCGACGCGGGAAGGGACCTTCCTGGAATATGAGCAGCTTGGCCTGGTCGGAAGCCTAGCCGACAAACTGCAGGCCGGCCAACTCCAACTCTATTGCATCGAGGGACTGGCCGCCGAGAGCCTTTATGGCTCTGACCGCCATCCGGCCGAGCGTATCCGCCGACATGTCGCACTGGAGGATTATATCCTCAACGAGGTGCTGCCGCTGATGGCGGCGAAGAACCCGCATGACTGCACCATCGTGCATGGATGCAGCCTCGGCGCCTTCCAGGCGGCGAGCCTCTTCTTTCGCCATCCGCATCTCTTCTGCAAGCTCGTCGCCTTTTCCGGACGCTACGACCTCACGATGAAGGTAGAATCCTTTAGCGACCTGTTCGACGGCTATTACGATGACAGCGTCTATTTCCACACGCCGACGCATTTCCTGCCCGGCCTCGGCTCCGACTGGCGGCTCGACAGGCTACGTGAGCGCGACATCGTTCTCACCATCGGCGATGCCGATCCCTTCCTCGATAACAACCGCTATCTCAGCCGGCTGCTCGGCGAAAAGAATATTCGCCATCAGTTGCATGTCTGGGACGGCCGCGCCCACCGCGCCGGGGCCTGGCGGAAGATGGCGGCGCTTTACATCTGACGTCTGTGGTACACCCTTATGGCCAATGCAGCGCTGCAGTCGCCACCGGCGCGTCCCAGAGCGCGATCTCCTCGTCGGTCAGCAAGGCGAGGGTGATCGATAGTCCCTGCATGTCGAGCGAGGTGACGTAGGTTCCGACCAGTGAGCGCTCGATCGGGATGGCTTTCTCCTCGATGAAACGGCGGGCGCCATTATAGGCGAGGTAGAGTTCGGCAGGCGGCGTGCCGCCGAGGCCATTGACGAACAGCAGTGCTTTGCTGTCCGGCGTCACTGAGATGTCGCCAAAGATGGTCTCGCAGAGATGGCCGATGATGGCGTCGGAGGCAGCGAAGGGCTGCCGGGCATGGCCGGGTTCGCCATGGATGCCGACGCCCATTTCCATCTCGCCGGGTCCGAGCGTAAACGTCGTGCGCTCGGTCTGCGGCACCGTCACGCCGTTCAGCGCCACACCCATCGAGCGGATGCGTGTGTTCATCCCCTCGCCAAGCTGTTTCAACTCGGCGAGCGACATGCCGCGTTCGGCCGCAGCACCAAGGATCTTTTCGACGATGAGCGTGCCGGCAACACCGCGCCGGCCGCGGCCATCACCGGTTCTCGACGTCTCGATGTCGTCGCTGACGACGACCATGTCGAGGTTATGGCGGTCGCCTGCCATCTCGATGGCCATTTCGAAATTCATCAGGTCGCCGTCGTAATTCTTGACCACGAGCAGGCAGCCGGCGCCGGTATCGACCTCTTCGATGGCGGCAATGATCTGGCTCGGCGTCGGCGAGGTGAAGATATGGCCGACACAGGCGGCATCCAGCATGCCGTGGCCGACGAAGCCGATATGCATCGGTTCATGCCCGGCGCCGCCGCCGGAGATCAGCGCCACCTTGCCAGGGGTGAGATGGCGGCGGCGGATGCATCTGCGCTCGGGCCCGAACACCACGAAGGCCTCATGGGCGCGCACGAAGCCTTCGACGCTTTCGGCGACCATGGTTTCCGCAGTGTTCATGAACTTCTTCATCAAGCCCCCAAGGCCAAAAGCATTACGTTACGTCAAGCGGCTCACTCGTCATTCCGCGTCCGATATTGCGACGATCTTCTGCACCAGATCGGAGATCGCCTCTTCAAGAAGGCGGTTTTTCCTGTCGTCACCGAAATCAGGCACCATCAGCGACAGGTGCCGCAATTTCTCTGTGTGGCCGACATCCGGCAGCTTTCCGGGATGGGCGGCCTGATAGGCTTCGAGAAAGCGCTCCTGTTCGGTGGCGCTGAAGTGGCAGACGCGGACGATCGTCGCGAGATGGCGCGCCGGCAGCGGCGTCGCATAGGTCGGGCTGGTGATCTGGGTGACGAAGCTGCGATGCTTTCCAAGCGCCGTCGCCAGGCGCTGGCGCGTGCCCGATGGCCTGTTGTCGATGATCTGCGCCAGAATGGACTTGTAGGCGATAATGGCGTCTTCGGTGTCTTCGCGCGCCATTCTATTCTCCGGCTGCCCTTGTGCCATCGGCATTGAGGCCGATGATCGCCGATCTTATCGCGGGACGCCGGGCCGGCGCCACGGAAAAATGCCGGAGGCCGGCAGCGAGCAGTGCAGGCAGATAGCTGGGATCGCCGGCCATGTCGCCGCAGATGCTGACCGGCTTGCCAGCGGCAAGCTTCACCGCCTCGGCAATCAGCCGGAGCACGGCGGGTGCTGCCTTGCCGGCATCGGCGTCGACGTCCTCTCGGGCGGAGGCGGCAAGATATTGGGTGAGATCGTTGGTTCCGAACGAGAAGAATGCCGCAGATCCGAAGGTGTCGAGCATCAATGCCGCCGCCGGCACCTCCACCATCATGCCGATCGGCGGCATGCGGTGGAGCAGGGAACGGCGGCCGAGCTTTTCGGCCTCCTCGCGGAATATCTCGCGCATCCTGTCGATTTCGTCGGGAAAGGTCACCATCGGCAGCATCACCGAAAGCCTACCGAAGACGGCGGCGCGCAGCAGGGCGCGTGCCTGGACGCGGGCGATTTCCGGCTGGGCAAGCAGCAGTCGGATGCCGCGCAAGCCCGAGGCGAGAGCCGGCAGGTCTTCGAGGCCAGCGAGCGGCTTGTCGCCGCCGATATCGAGCATGCGGATCGTCACCGGCCTTTCGCCCGCCTGCTCCAGCACGCGGCGATAGATTGCCAGCTGCCGCTCCTCGTTGGCTGCATCGGCGACCGAGGCAGTTGAAAATTCCGAGCGCATCAGGCCGACGCCCGCCGTTGCCGGATCGAGCGCATCGATCTCGGCGGGCTCGTTGATGTTGATCGAGAGCAGGATCGGCACGCCGTCCGCCGTGCGCAGTTCACCGCCAGCGGTTTGTGTGTCGCCGGCAGGCGCTTGTGCGGGTGCGAGCGGCGGGATCAGCATGCTGCCCGCCTGCAGGACGACCGCACCGGCGTTTCCGTCGACGCTGACAGGATCTCCGTCCACGGCCGAAAAGCGGCCCGTGCCAACCACCATCGGCACCGATTTCGCCCGGGCGAGCAGGGCGACATGGCCGGCGGTGCTGCCTGCAAACAGCGCGATGCCGCCGCCGTTCGACCAGTCATGGGCGAGAAAGCGGCTGGGCTCCATGTCCTTGCCGACAAAGACGGAGCCGGACGGGAAATCGGCGATCGGGGTGCCGGCGAGCGCGCCGAGCACGCGGTTCTTGATGTCGAGAATATCGACGGCACGCGCCCGCATCTGCTCCTCGTCGGCCGCTTCGAGTTCACCGATATAGGCGTCGAGGGTGGCGACCCAGGCAAAGACGACGTTCGCGTCGGTTTCCATGCGGGCGCCGGTCGCTTCCGCGATCGTCGGATCGCGCAGCACCTCGATCTGGAAATCGATGATATCGCGGCTTTCGGCGTCGGCTCCCTCGGCAAGGCGCTCGAGTTCGCCGATCGAGATGTCGATCGCCTTTTCCAGCGCGGCGTATCCGCCGGCGGTCCGAGGCGCGGCGGGAGCGCCTGGCCGCTCGGCCAGAAAGGCCGGGCCGGATGCGATGCCCGGGGATGCGCTCTTCGCTTTCAGTCTAAGCGGTCCGGCCATGTTTCTTTTCCTCATCGAAATTGCGCTCGATGAGTCCCTTCAGGGCGCGGATCGCCTCTTCTGCAAGAATGCCGTCGGCGCGGATCCTGAGGATCGACCCCTTGCGGATTCTCGCGCCCATGATCTTGATGATGCTCTTGCCGTTCAGCCAGACATCGCTGCCGTTGACCGCGACCTCGATCGAGCAAGGGAAGGACTTGGCAAGCCGCGTGAAGGTGACGGAGGGGCGGGCATGCAGCCCGACACCGTGCTTGACTTCGACCTCCGTCTGGCAATTCACCTTAGATGGCTCGGGCAATCGCTCGGGCTCCTGTTTCTCTATGCGCAATCCGCTCGTCATCAGGGCGATAGTTCCTCGGCTGTGGCGACCACCTTGGCCAGTGACGCGCCCCCCGACGCCTCGGCGGCGGCGATGACGGCGCCCTCGACCAGCGGGGCGTTGCAGATGGAGACGAGGGCCGAGCGGGGAAGGCCCAGCATTTCGATCGCCATCTCGCTGTTGGTTTCGGCACCGCCGAGATCGACGAAGACGGCAACCCCGGCATCGGACCAGGCGGCCTCGATCGCTCTGAGGATGCCGCCGGCATCGGTGCCGAGCTCGCCATGGACGTTGCCGCCCGACCAGGAGAGCGGCACGCAGTCGCCGACCATCTGCCGCACCATGTCGGCGATGCCCCGTGCCACAAGCGGCGAATGGGAGACGATCACGATGCCCACATTTGCGGTCTTTCCATTCATTCCGGACGGTGCTCCCCGAGATAACGGCAGATCGCCGTGGTCAATAGTGCGCAGCTCGAGGCGCCGGGATCGACGTGGCCGATCGAACGGTCGCCGAGATAGGCCGCGCGCCCGCGCATCGCCTTCATATCAGCCGTGCGGCTGGCGGAACGTTCGGCCTTGCGGGCGATCGTGCCGAGCGGTGAGCGGCGGGCGAGTGCCGCATGCACGGGATAGAGCACGTCGAGCAATGTCTTGTCGCCGGCATGCGCCCGTCCGCGCCTTGCCACCGCGTCGATCGCCTGCTTTAGCACCAGCGAAAAATCGGCCTTCGCCTCGCTTTTGCGAAGCTCACGGCCGATCTCCATCAGCAGCGTGCCGTAGAGCGGCCCGGCGGCACCGCCGACATTCATCACCAGCGTCAGGCCGATCTTTTCCACGGCGTCGGGGAAGGGCAGGCTGGACAGGCTTTCGCCTTCGGCGCTCACCGCTTCGCAGCCGCGCCGCATATTGGTTCCGTGGTCGCCATCGCCGATGGCCCGATCAAGCGCGCAGAGGTGATCGCTGTTTTCCGCGATTGCCGCGCGGCACACCTCGATCAATCCCGCAACTAGCACCGGTTCCGCCTGCACTGCCATCCTCCCTGTCGCCGCGCCTGCCACGCGGCTCTCAAACTTTACTCCGGTCAGACGAGGCTTGCCACCACCCCGAACGCGCCGGCAACCGCGACGGCGCCGGGATCGGCGACGCCCGCCAGATCCCTTTCGCCGACATAGGTGGCGCGTCCGGCTCTTGCCTTCATCATCGTCTTCGTCGACTCGGCACCGGCTGCCGCAGCCCTCGCTGCGGCGGCGATATCGCCGGATGCAAAGGCCTTCAAGGCGGGTGCCAAGGCATCGACCATCGTCCGGTCGCCGACTCCGGCGCCGCCATAGAACGTCATCCTATCGAGCCCGGCAAGAAGGGCAGCGGCGATGTCGGCTTTGTCAGCCATCGCTTTTGCCGCCGCGGTGAAGAAGATCGACAGCAGCACGCCGCTCGACCCGCCCATGCTGGTGCCGAGGATATCGCCGAGCGAGGCGAGCGTTGCCGCCGGCCGGTCGAGCGGCAGCGTGTCGAGGCGGGCAAGCACGCTGCGGGCGCCTGTCGCCACTGTCGAGCCGGTATCGCCGTCGCCGACGCGGCCGTCCAGCCTGTTGAGTTCGCTTTCCTGCGAGATCAGATGCTCGCAGAGCGCCGTGATCAGGCGACGGTTGCGCGTGTTTTCCCCGGCTGCGGCCGCGCCATTCATGCCGGCCGCCGCCCTCGGTGCGGCGATGACGTTGATCTCGTGGCGTTCGACGGCAGGCATCCAGGCATGCGGTTCGACCGCCACCGTCAGCGCCGCCTCGCGAGCGGCATCCAGCCGGATCAGCGACAGCGAGAAACCGTTCATATTGAGCGCGGTCATCATCGGCGCCGGCCCGATGATCAGCCGGACGCGGCGGCCAAGCGGCGAGGAGAGCACGGCATTGGCAATGACCGCCATTTCGAGCGGCGGCACGGCGCCGAGATTGTTGATGAGGAGGGCGTGGCTTGCTCCTTCGCGCAATGTCGGTGACAGGCGCGCCACCATGGTCGCGACAATATCGGCAACCGGCTGCAGCGTGATGCGCTCGACGCCCGGCTCGCCATGGATGCCGAGGCCGAGTTCGCCCTCGTCGGCACCGAGACGATCCTCATGCGCCTGGCCGGGCACGCTGCAAGTGGAGAGTGACATGCCAAGCGAGACGATGTCGCCCGCTGCTGAGGCGGCATGGGCCGCGACGGTCTTCAGGTCGTCGCCCCTTTCGGCGTGATAGCTTGCGATCTTGTGGACGAACAGCGTGCCGGCGACGCCGCGCGGCTGGTTGATGTCGGGGATGGCGATATCGTCGGCGACGATGACCATCTCGACGTCGAAGCCTTCGGCGCGCGCTTTTTCGGCGGCGAGGCCGAAATTCAGGCGGTCGCCGGTGTAGTTTTTGACGATCAGCAGCGCGCCCTTCGGGCCGGTCACGGCGCGGATCGCCGTCAGCACGGCATCGACGCTCGGCGAGGCGAAGATTTCGCCGGATACGGCCGCCGTCAGCATGCCCTTGCCGACGAAGCCGGCATGGGAGGGCTCATGGCCTGCGCCGCCGCCCGAGATGATCGCCACCTTCGACTTGTCCCAATCCGCGCGCAGAATCACTTTGATGTCGGGAAAGCTGTCGAGGCGGGCGAGACGACCGCTGCCGCTCGTCAGGAGCAGACCGTCCAGAGCTTCGGTAACGATGCTTTCTCTGCGGTTGAAGAAGTGTTTCATCGATCGAGACCCGTCTGTTCGTTTTTCATGCCATCGTCACGTCTGTTTGCCGGTCAGGACAGGCGCTGTCCAGCCGCATCGAAATAAAGCGGATCGCGCAGCGTCAGGCTGATCCGGTCACCCGGCGCAATCGCCAGATATGGATCAGCAAGTGTCACGAGCTTGTGATCCCGCGCGGGCTGCTTGGGATCGGCAACCCTGATGTGCAGATGGTTCTGGTCGCCGAGATGCTCGATCCAGTCGATGGCGGCATTGGCTTCCTTGCCGACGATGATGTCGAGATGTTCGGTGCGGGCGCCGACCGTCTTCGTGCCGGCCGGCGGCTGGCCGCCCGGGAGCAGGTCCGCCGGCAGAAGGTTGATGTGCGGCTGGCCGAGACGGGCGGCGACATGCAGGTTGGCGGGATTGCCGTAGATCTCGCGCGGCGTTCCGACCTGCATCAGCCGCCCCTCGGCGACGATGCCGATGCGGTCGGCCATGGTCATCGCTTCCACCTGGTCGTGGGTGACATAGAGCAGCGTCGAGCCCAGTTCCTTCTGGATGCGCTTCAGCTCCAGGCGCAGTTCGGCGCGCAGTTTCGCGTCGAGAGAGGAGAGCGGCTCGTCCATCAGATAGATCGCCGGCCGGCGGACCAACGCGCGGCCGATCGCGACACGCTGCATCTCGCCGCCGGAAAGCCTGGTCGAGCGGTTCTCCAGCTTGTGGTCGATGCGGACCATACGCGCGACCTCGCGGACGCGACGGTCGATCTCCACCGCACTCAGCTTACGGACCGGCGCCTTCAGCGGGAAGGCAAGGTTCTCGTAAACCGTCATGTGCGGATAGAGCGAATATTGCTGGAAGACGAAGGCGACGTCGCGCTCGGCGGGTGCTTCGGCGGCGACATCGCGGCCTCCGATCTCGATGCGACCGCCATCCGGCCTTTCAAGGCCGGCGATCAGCCGCAGCGTCGTGGTCTTGCCGGCGCCTGTGGGACCGAGCAGCACGACGAACTCGCCGTCGCGGATCGAAAGATCGAGGTCGGCCAAGGCCTGGGTATCGCCGAAGCGTTTGGCGAGGTTCCTGAGGATGACATCAGCCATGCCGGGTCTCCTGATAGAGCGAGGATGCCACCGCACGGCCCGACGTGCAGTCGAAGAGCGTGAGTTTTTCCGGGTTGAATTCGAGGCCGACGGTTTCGCCGATCCGGAAGCTGCGATTGGCGGGAACACGGGCCTTGATCAGGCCGCCCGGGGTTTCCACAGCCACGACCTGATTGGTGCCGAGATATTCGCTGCCGTAGATGGCGCCGCGGAGCGCCGAGGCGTCGCTGAAGCGGATATGTTCCGGCCGCACGCCGAGCGCCAGCTCGCTTTCGGCCATGTCCTCTCGGATCTCGGGAACGGCGACATCGGCGCCGTCGAGCAGGATGGAGCGGTCGCCACTTTTCAGGCCCGAGGTGAAGCGCATGAAGTTCATCGGCGGCGAACCGATGAAATCGGCGACATACATGGTTGCGGGCTTGGCATAGATCTCCTGCGGCGTGCCGAACTGCTCGATGACGCCATGGTTCATGACGGCGATCTTGTCGGCCATCGCCATCGCCTCGTGCTGGTCGTGGGTGACGTAGACGGTGGTCGCGTGGATTCGGTTGTGCAGTTCACGCAGCTCGTGGACCATGATCTCGCGGAACTCGGCGTCGAGCGTGCCGAGCGGCTCGTCCATCAGGAAGCATTTCGGGCGCCGGACGATGGCACGGCCGAGCGCCACGCGCTGCCGGTCGCCGCCGGCCAGGCCCGATACCGAGCGGTTGAGAATATGATCGATCTGCAGCAGCCGAGCGGTCTCTTCGACACGCTGACGGATTTCGGCCTTGGCCATGCCCTGCGACAGCAAAGGGAAGCCGATATTCCTGCGCACGTTCATATGCGGGTAGAGTGCGAAGAGTTGGAAGACGAAGGCGATGTCGCGGGCGCTGGCGCGGTTGAACGTAACATCCTCGCCGTCGAGATAGATCTTGCCGCTGCTCGGCAGCTCGAGACCGGCGATCATGCGAAGCGTCGTCGTCTTGCCGCAGCCGGAAGGCCCGAGCAGCGCCAGGAACTCGCCGTCATGAACAGTAAAGCTCGAATCCTGCACGGCGACGAAGCTGCCGAACTCCTTGCGGAGATTTTCGATCCGGATGTCCGCCATGGTTCACTCCGGGAATTTTGAGACGATGATGAACATCACCGTGCCTGCAAGCAGGGTGACCAGCGAATAGGTGTAGAGCACCAGTAGGAATGGTTGGAACAGCATTAGGAAGCCGAGCCCGATCAGAACGGTTGCGATGGTCTCCATCGGGCCGCGGCGCAGGAAGAACGGCCGTTTTGGGCGGGCAGGGGTGCGTGTTTCGATCAGGTGGGTCATTTGCGGACGGCTCCGAAGGTGATGCCGCGCAGCAGCTGCTTGCGCAGAAGAATCGTGAAGACGAGGATCGGGATCAGGAAGATCGTCGTGCCGGCGGCAACAGCCGGCCAGTCCTGCCCGCCTTCGCCGATGATCGTCGGGATGAAGGGCGGCGCGGTCTGCGCCTCGCCCGAGGTCAGAAGGGCGGCGAAGGCATATTCGTTCCAGGCGAAGATCAGGCAGAAGATCGCGGTGGCGGCGATACCGGTTGTGGCCTGCGGCAGCACCACCTTGCGGAAGGCCTGCAGCCTCGTATAGCCGTCGATCATCGCCGCTTCCTCGTATTCGCGCGGGATTTCGTCGATGAAACCCTTGAGCAGCCAGACGGCGAGCGAGACGTTGACGGCGGTGTAGAGCAGGATCATGCCCACGGCCGTGTCCGACAGACCGAGCTCGCGATACATCAGGTAGATCGGGATGGCGACGGCAATCGGCGGCATCATGCGCGTCGACAGGATGAAGAACAGCAGGTCATCGGCAAGCGGCACCTTGAAGCGCGAGAAGCCATAGGCGGCGAGCGTGCCGAGGAAGACCGCGAGGAAGGTGGAGCCGAAGGCGATTACCAGCGAATTGATGAAACGCGGCAGGAAATTCGACGGGCCGGCGATCACCATGTTGCGCTTGCGCGTCACCTCCTCGCAGGTGCCGACCGGCGCCGGCAGCGAGGCGATATAGTCGGGAGTCTGCCGCGTACGCGTGGTGAACAGGTTGCAATAACCTTCGAGCGACGGCGTGAAGACGATCTTCGGCGGATAACTGATCGAATCCGGCGGCGATTTGATGCTGGTCAGGAAGATCCAGACGAGCGGGATGAGGGTGATCAGCGCATAGAGGATGACGATCGTGCCGGCGATGCGCTTGCTGGAACGGTTCGGTTCGACGACCGAATGGGCTGAGTTGGCGGCGGTCATCGTTGCTTCACCCTGTTCAATGCCTTGACATAGATGTTGGCGAGGCCGAACACCGCGACGAAGAGGACGATGGCGAAAGCCGAGGCCCGGCCGGTCGCCCAGCTTTCGAAGGCGACGCGCTTCAGCGTGATCGAGGCAACCTCGGTGACGGAGCCCGGCCCGCCGCCGGTGAGCAGCGTCACCATATCGAACATCTTGAAATTCTCGATGCCACGGAAGAGCACGGCGAGCATGATGAAGGGCAGGGCCATCGGCACGGTGATCGACCAGAACTGGCGCCACGGCGAGGCGCGGTCGACCTCGGCCGCTTCGTAGATATAGTCGGGGATCGAGCGCAAGCCGGCGAGGCAGATCAGCATCACATAAGGCGTCCACATCCAGGTATCGACGATGATAATCGCCCAGGGCGCCAGAGTGACATTGCCGAGCATCTGGATATCGGAGGTTGGAATGCCTGATACCAGCGACACCGCATAGGCGAAGAGGCCGATTTGCGGCTCGTAGAGGAAGCGCCAGAAATTGCCGACGACGGCGGGCGACAGCATCATTGGGATCAGGATGATCGTTGTCCAGAAGGCATGGCCGCGAAACTTGCGGTCGATCAGATAGGCAAGGCTGAAGCCGATCACCGTCTGCAGGAGGATGGTCCAGAAGACGAAATGCGCGGTGGTCTGCATCGCCTGCCAGATATCGGGGTCGTTCAGAACGCGCTGGTAATTTCCAAGGCCGACGCCCTGAACCGGCGCATTCGGCCGGTTGGCGCGGTAATTGGTGAAGGAGAGATAGATTGCCCAGATCAGCGGGAAGATGTTGATCGCCAGCAGCAGGATGATCGCCGGAGCGATAAACAGCCAGGCGATCGCCCTGTCGGAGAGGCCGCGGACGCGCCGGGCGACCGAGACCGGCGTTGCCCTTGCTGTCGCATCGACTGCATTCTCGACTATGGAGGAATGGGAAATGGTCAAGTTTTCACCCGATCTTTGGGATGTGGGTCTTTTGGGATATGGGAGATCTGGCGGCCCGGCTCGTCTGCCGATCCGGGCCGCCATCCAGGTAAGGATGGCGCGCAGAGGGGTGCCGCCTGTCCTGTGGTCGGACACTAAATCTTGCCGTCGTCCTTGAAGACTTCTTCCCAGTCCTTCACCAGACCGTCGAGCGCTTCCTTGGCTGTGCCGTTGCCGGCAACGACGTAGTTATGGACGCGTTTCTGCATGTCCTGCAGGAGGGTGGCATAGCTTGGTTCGGCCCAGAAATCCTTGACGATCGCCATGGAGTCCAGGAAGGCCTGGGCGTAGGGCTGGCTCTTGGCAAAGCCTGGCGCATTGACGACGGAATTCAGGCAGGAATAACCGCCGAGTTCCCACCACTTGGCCTGAACGTCAGGCTGGGCGAACCACTTGATGTATTGAAGTGCTGCGTCCTTCTTGTCGGAATAGGAGACGACCGAAATGCCCTGTCCGCCGAGCTGGGCGAAATGCGCCTTTTCAGCCGGATTGGGGAAGAAGCCGATCTTGTCGCCGCCGACCTTCTCGTCCTTGTAAAGACCGGGCCAGGTGAAGGCGAAGTTCATCTGCATGGCAACCTGGCCGGATTTGAAGGCATCGGCGGATTCGACCATGTAGACGTTCGAGCTGCCGGGCGGTGTGCAGCAATCATAAAGGGACTTGTAGAATTCCAGTCCCTTCACCGCATCGGCCGAGTTGACGAAGCCTTCCATGTCGTAGGGCTTCTTCGGGTTCTCGTACTGGAAACCCCAGTCGTAGAGGACGTTGGTAACGCCCATGGTGATGCCTTCAGAGCCGCGCTCTGTATAGATCGAGGCGCCGTAGACGGTCTTGCCGTCGATCTCGCGCTTCTGGAAGAATTCGGCGATCTGCTTCAGCTCATCATAGGTCTTGGGGGCGGCCAGATCCCGGCCATATTTTCCCTTGAACTCCTTCTGCAGTTCCGGTTTCTCGAACCAGTCCTTGCGGTAGGTCCAGCCGACGACATCGCCCATGGCCGGCAGCGCCCAATAGTTCGGCGTGTTCTTCGGCCATTCCGAGTAGCCGACGACCGTCGCCGGCACGAAGTCATCCATCTTGATGCCTTCCTTGTCGAAGAAGTCGTTGAGCTTGACGTAGTGGCCGTTTTCGGCCGAGCCGCCGATCCACTGGCTGTCACCGATGATGAGATCGCAGAGCTTGCCATGGGAATTCAGCTCGTTGAGGAAGCGGTCGGCGTAACTCGTCCAGGGAACGAATTCGAATTTCATCTGCGTGCCAGTCTTGGCGGTGAAATCCTTCGACAGCTCGACGAGCGCGTTGGCGGGATCCCATGCGGCCCAGCAGAGCGTCAGTTCATCGGCTTTGGCGAGATTGGGCAATGCCGACGACATGACGAATGCCGTGGCGAGCCCCAAAAGGGCTTTCGATGTTTTCTGCATAAGTTCCTCCCAGAACCAAGGGCCGGCTCCCCGCCGGCGTCGCATGTTCACCCATTTCAGAGAATGCTCACATGAACTCCTCAATCATCATGTTTAGCAATGTGTTTAGTAATAGCAATTTATATAAACATTGCAAGCGGCAATCGTTGCTGCACTGCACAGGTGGCTCGCCAAGCGGGCGGGGAGTTTGCGGGACCAATCTCAGCGCTTCTTGGAAATTTCGTTCGCGAGCGTACCGATACGGGGAAATCTGACCTCGCGGCGAGATTGGCCGCAGGATATGGACCTCGACGCCGCTCCTGTTTTCCCGGGAGCGGTTCAAACTTGGCCTCGCTCCGGCGGGGCCTTTTTCTTAAGGTCGCGCCGCCCGCCGCGTCGGGAATATTCCCGAGCAGTGCGAGATTTAGCCTTTCCGGCCGTGCGCAACGAGCGTATGCAGCCAGTGCGCGGCGTGTTTCCGCGTTCTCCCGCGCGGCAGATCTCCGATCGGCTTCCTTCCCGTTTTCCTGCCGCGGCATCCAGACTTTTCATTGGCAGATCGATGACCACGGCAGAGACGAGCGAGAATCGGCAAGAGGCGGCAAGCGGCCGCCAGGCGAAGATCGTGGCGCTGGTTGTTGCCGTTTCCTTCTTCATGCAGATCCTCGACGGCACGATCGTCGCCACCTCGCTGCCGCAGATGGCGGCAAGCTTTAATGTACAGCCGGTGTCGATGAGCATCGGCATCACCGTCTACATGCTGACGATGGCAGCCTTCATTCCTTTGTCGGGCTGGCTCGGCGACAGGTTCGGTGCGCGCCGTATCTTCCTGATGTCGATCGCCGTCTTCACCGCCGCCTCGCTGTTCTGCGGGCTGTCCGGCAGCCTGGCGGAATTTGTGCTGTGGCGCGCCGTCCAGGGGGCGGGCAGCGCACTGATGACGCCTGTCGGGCGCATCATCGTGCTGAAAAACGCCCGCAAGTCCGAACTCGTCCAGGCGATCGCGTTGATCACCTGGCCGGCGCTGACGGCGCCGGTGATCGGCCCGGTGCTCGGCGGCTTCATCACCACCTATGCCAGCTGGCACTGGAACTTCCTCATCAACATCCCGATCGGCATTCTCGGCATGGCACTGGTGCTGCGCTTCGTGCCGGAGCAGCGCGAGGCCGATCCCGGCCGGCTGGATTTTGTCGGCTTCATCCTGAGCGCGGCAGGGCTGACTTTTCTTCTCGCCGCCCTGGAGCTTTCGATCAAATGGGAAGGTGGGCTTTTGCCGGTCATATCAATGCTGGCGGCGGGCGTCGTGCTGTCTGTCATGGCGACACGGCATTTCCTCACCGTCGATAATCCGCTGCTCGAGCTTTCGGCCTTCCGCATCCAGACGTTCTCGATGTCGACGCTGTCGGCAGGCACGGCCTGCAGGGTGGCGATCAATGCGACACCGTTCCTGCTGCCTCTGTTGTTCCAGCTCGGTTTCGGGCTGAGTTCGATTGCCGCCGGCGCCTATCTGCTCGTCTATTTCCTCGGCAATCTCGGCATGAAGACGGTGACGACGCCGCTCCTGCGCTTCTTCGGCTTCCGCTTCGTGCTTGTGTTCAACGGGCTGATCGCGGCACTTTCGATCGCCGCCTGCGGTTTCCTCTCGCCGGAAACGCCACAGTTTTTCACCTATGCGCTGCTTTTCCTCGCCGGCCTGTCGCGGTCGATGGAATTCACCGCGCTGAACACGCTCGCCTTCGCCGATATCGGCCCGGCGCAACGAAGTTCGGCCTCGACGCTGTCGAGCATGCTGCAGCAGGTATCGATGCTGCTCGGCGTGGCGGTGGCGGCGGCCGTCCTCAATATCGCCGCGGCTCTGAGAGGCGCCGACAATCCCGTTCTTGCCGATTTCCGCTGGGCTTTCGTCGTGGTTGGCGCGATCGGCATGGTCTCGGTGCTGCGTTTCCTGCAATTGCCGGCGGAGGCGGGAGCTGAAGTATCCGGACACCGGAAATTCCTGAAAAATTAGCCTCCACTGTGAAACAATCGGCCCCAGTCCCGTTCCGCGCCGCCTGCGACAAGAGTGAGGGATAACCGCTGTTTACCTCGGGCGGCCAATGCAATACGACATTGCCATGCGGACGACTCGGACGCTTGCCGGCGGTCGTCGCTGCGAGAAAAAGCCGGGAGACGGAATGAGCAATTCTAGCGGCGATGCGGATGCCCTGATCCACATCCTCTATATCGACGACGACGAGGGGCTCGCCCTCTTGATGCAGAAGAACCTTGGCCAACGCGGCTTTTCGGTCGAATGGGCTGAGAACGGTGCGGCCGGCCTTGCCAGACTCGGCAAAGGCGGCTTCGACGCCGTCGTGCTCGATCATGTCCTGGCTGACGAGACCGGCCTCGACATTCTGCCCTGCATCACGGCGCTGCCGGATCATCCACCGGTCATCTATGCGACGGGCTCGGACGATACCAGCATCGCGGTCGCGGCGCTCAAAGCCGGCGCCGACGATTACATGCTCAAGGGAATCTCGGCCGATTATTTCGACCTGCTCGCCGCTGCCCTCGAACAGGCGCTGGAGCGGGCGCGTTTTCGCCGCGAAACGGCGCAGGCGCAGGAGGTGATCCGTCAGCAGCGCGACCTTGCCGAAATGCTGCTTGCCGAAGTCAATCACCGCATTGCCAACAGCCTCGGCCTCGTCGGTGCGCTGATCCGCATGCAATCCTCGATGACCAAAGACCAGGTGGCGATCGACGCGCTGCACGAAACGCAGATGCGCATCAACGCCATCGCCAGCGTGCACCGCCGGCTCTATACCAACCGGCAGGTCGGATCTGTCCAGGTGGATGAATATCTGAACAGCCTGCTCACCGAACTCGAAGCCTCGATGCGCGACGACAAGCGGCCGCACCGCGTCGTGCTGACCGCTGAGCCGGTCAATCTGGCGACCGACAAGGTGATCACGCTCGGGCTGATCGTCAGCGAACTCGTCACCAATGCCTTCAAATATGCCTATCGGGACGGCGTGCCGGGCGAGATCCGGGTATTTGTCGATCAGACGGACGAGGGGTTGAGGGTTGTCGTCGAGGATGATGGGGCGGGGTTCGATCCGGAGAGCCCGGCGAGGGGAACGGGGCTCGGCGCGCGTATTTTGACGGCCATGGCTGCGAGCTTGAAATCGGATTTCGCCTATGATCCCGGGCATGATGGTACGAAGGCGACGCTGGTGTTTTCGTTGCATGAGGGGAAGTAGGGTTTTGCGCAGCCGCAATTGCGCAATGCGGCCATAGTTCAAGAAGCCTGCCCCTCACCCTAACTGCCGGGGCCGAGCCGCGGGTCTCGACCCGTCCTTCGGACCCCCGTTCTGACGTGGAGAGGGGACGTGCCCTGCGAAATGCTGGTGAGGAACAGAGGGGTTGCCGCTATCCCCCTTCGCCCCGCAGGCGGGGAGAAGGTGCCGGCAGGCGGATGAGGGGCTGCTTGGCACACTGTTCGCCAACTTCTCCAATAACTTACTAAAGCTACATAAGGTGCCTAACGTTAGGGAGAGCGAAGATGACGACGATCCGTACGCCGCGGGAAGTTTACGATTTCTGGTTCGTCCGATGCGGCCGGGAGCTGTGGTTCCGCCCGCCGCCGGAACTCGACGTGGAGATCCGCGAAGGCTTCCGCCATACGCATCTCGCCCTTGCCGCGGGTGTCAGCGACGAATGGCGGGCCGATGCGGAAAGCCGGCTGGCGGCCATTATCGTGCTCGACCAGTTTCCCCGCAACATCTATCGCGGCACCCCGCTGGCCTTCGCGACCGACGGGCTGGCGCTTCGGGAGGCTAAGCTCGCGCTTGCCGCCGGTGGCGATCAGGCGGTCGAGATCGCCTGCCGTACCTTCTTCTATTTGCCGTTCGAACATGCCGAAGACCTTGGCGAGCAGGAACGGTCGGTGGCATTGTTCACCGCTCTCGGCGACGCGGAATATCTGGATTATGCGATCCGCCATCGCGACGGGATCGCCGCCTATGGCCGCTTTCCGCACCGCAATGCCATGTTAGGACGGGAGTCGACGGCCAGGGAACGCGACTATCTTTCGACGCCAGGCGCGGGTTTCTAAGCGCGTCGCGATCTTTCGGATTCACTTGTCGCGCTTTCGTTCTTTGTTCTACGCATGTCGTTATCGCAACCGCTGCGACATGCTTTAACCCTTTCCAGGAGCTTCCGCCTTTCTGTCGCCTTTCTTTGCTATGACAAGCTGGCATTCTATCCCGACGATAATCTTTCCGGAGGCGCTTTTGCGGCTGAGACCGATCCTGCTTCGCACCATTCTTCTGCTGATGCTGGCGGTGGCCGGCGCGCATTTCAAGGGTGCTGCGGCCTTCGCGCAGGAGCCGCAGGCATCGGCAGCCGCGCAGGCGCCGCTTGCCGACACACCGCTCGACCAGGCGACGAAGGAGATCGACAAGGCCAAGGTCCAACTGACGGCACTCCAGGAGGGCGTCAAGCAGAATGCCGAGGATGACGATGCCCTGGTCGGCCTTGCGACCAAGGCCGACGAACTTAGCCGCGCCGTCATCACCATATCGGTCAATCTCAGGCCGCGTTTCGACCAGATCAAGAACCGGCTTAGCGAGATCGGCGATCCGCCGAAGGACGGGCAGCCGCCGGAGGCCGGGATCGTCACCCAGGAGCGTAACGCGCTCGCCGGTGAGCGCGCGCAGATCAACGCGGTGACGGGCGACGCGGAAAACCTGTCGATCACGGTGACGAAGCTCGTCAACGAGATCACCGAGATGCGCCGACGGTTGTTTGCCGATACGCTGCTCAGGCGTACGGAAATTTCGGTCTCGGTGCTCGACGATGCCGTCAGCGCCTTCGTGCATGAGGCCAGCGAGTTCATGCAAGCCCTGTCGAGCTGGGCCACCTTCGTCTGGAAATTCAAGCGTTTTCCACTTTTTGCCGCGATCTTCCTGTCGCTCGCCTCAGCCCTGATCCTGCTCTCCGGCAGCTACCGGCTGTTTGGCTCGTATCTGCGCCGCGACGAAGCTGTCGAAAACCCGTCCTATATCGGTCGGCTGTCGATCGCTTTCTGGTCGACGCTGATCCGGACCCTGGCGCTTTCGGTGCTGCTCGTCACCTCGTTCTTCTTTCTCAACAGTTTCAACGTTCTGCGGCCCGACATCGCACCTGTCATCGGGGCCTTGTTCGGAGCGATCGGGCTCGTTTATTTCGTTGGTCGCTTCGTCAACGCCATCTTCGCGCCGAACGAACCGCGCTGGCGGCTCGTTCATCTTTCCAATCTCGGCGCGCGCTCGATCGGCTATTGCCTGCTGGCGATGGCCGTCGTCAATGCGCTCGATTATCTGTTCGGGACCGTCGGCGAGACGATGGGCTCGCCGCTGGTGCTGACCGTGGTCAGGAGCCTGATTGCCGCGTTGATCATCGGCCTGATCCTGATCTCGGTCTCGTTCGGCAAGCCGATGCTGGCGAAGAATGGCGATCCGGATGCGCCGGGCCGGCATTGGCCGCGCGGCATGGCGATCATCCTGCGCGTCGTCGGCGGGGGCCTCATCCTCACCGCGCTGAGCGGTTATGTGGGGCTGGCGCGCTTCGTCGCCACGCAGCTCATCGTCACCGGCGCGGTCGTCGTCACCATGTATATCGGCCTGCTCTCAGGCAAAGCGATATCCAGGCAGGAAAGCTTTGGCGACACCTTCTTCGCGCGCTTCCTGACGCGCCGCTTCAAGCTGGGGCCGGTGGCAATCGACCAGGCCGGTCTGCTCGTCGGCCTTGCGATCTATGCCGTGGCGCTTCTCGTCGGCATCCCGCTGATCCTGCTGCTCTGGGGTTTCCATGTGCAGGACCTGCAGATCCTTGCCTATAGGCTGTTCACCGAGGTCAGGCTCGGCGGCATCAGCATCTCGCTGCTCGGCATCTGCACCGGCATCCTGCTGTTTGCCGGCGTCTACCTGCTGACGCGCTGGCTGCAGCGCTGGCTCGACGGCAATGTGATGGCGCGAAGCCATGTCGATCTCGGCGTGCGCAATTCGGTCAAAACGGGCATCGGCTATCTGGGCGTCGGCATCGCGGCGATCATCGGCGTTTCCGCCGCCGGCATCGATCTCTCGAGCTTTGCGCTTGTCGCGTCGGCACTTTCGGTCGGCATCGGTTTCGGCCTGCAGAACATCGTTTCCAACTTCGTCTCCGGCCTGATCCTGCTCGTCGAGCGGCCGTTCAAGGTCGGCGATCATGTCGTTTCCGGCACCGCCGAGGGCATCGTCAAACGTATTTCGGTGCGCGCCACCGAGATCGAGACTTTTCGCAAGCAGTCGATCATCGTACCGAATTCGGAGCTGATCAACGGCCTGGTCGGCAACTGGACGCATCGCAACAGGATCGGCCGATCGGAAATTCCGGTTTCCGTCAGCTACAACGCCGATCCGCAGCAGGTGATGGATATCCTGCTCGAGCTGACGGCCAAGATACCGCTCGTCATGCGCAATCCCGAGCCGCATGTCGAATTCCTGCGCTTCGGCCCTTATTCCCTGGATTTCGAGCTGCGCTTCTTCCTCGCCGACATGGGCGACGGCATGACGGTGCGCAACAATCTCAGGATGGAGATCCTCCGGCGCTTCAAGGCCGAGGGCATCGAGATCCCGCTGCCGCAGAGCGATCTCACCATCCATCGCGATGCCGCGCCGGTCCTTGCCAATGCCGTCAAGGAGCAGACGGACGGCCAGGACGATCCAAAGAACAAGCCCATCGAGGACGAGGAGCGGCCGGTGCGGCAGTTGCGCGGGCGGACGGCGGATGGCAGCCTGAAGAGCTGAACGGCTCATTCAGCCATCATTCACAGGTCTATGTGCATGATCTCCACCATCGGGATTGCTGCCGCGGGCAGCACCGATCGTTCGAGGGGAGGGCGCGTCCGCGCCGCCGCACATGATGGCAAGGTTTGCCGCCGTTTTGCTTGTCCCGCTGCTCGCCGCGCCCGCGGCTGAAGCAGCATCCATCACCAACACCGATCCGGCAGCCGTGGTGCTCGTCATCACCGAGAGCGGCCAGCGCGTCGAAGTCGTGGTCGATGCCGGCGCTTCGGAAAACCTCTGCGCTTCCGGCTGCTTCATGACTACGCCCGACGGAGACCGTATCGGGCTCGACGGCGGCGAGACGATCGACATCGTCAAGGGCTCGGCCGTCGTCAAGTAGGTGGGCGGATCAGACGATCCGCTTGCCCCCGGCGTCGAGCACCTTCTCGCCGTCTTCCTTGGCGAGGGCGCCCTTGTGGGTTTCCGGCAGGATTTCCAGAACCAACTCGGAGGGCCGTGACAGGCGCGTGCCGAGCGGTGTCACGACGAACGGCCGGTTGATCAGGATCGGATGCGCGAGCATGGCGTCGAGAAGCTGGTCATCGCTGAGGTCAGGATTATCGAGGCCGAGTTCGGCATAGGGCGTATCCTTCTGGCGAACGGCCTGGCGTACGGTGAGGCCGGAATCGGCGATCATCCGAGACAGTTCCTCCCGCAAGGGCGGAGTCTTGACGTATTCGACGACGGTCGGTTCGATGCCGGCATTGCGGATCATCGCCAGCGTATTGCGCGAGGTGCCGCATGCCGGGTTGTGGTAGATGGTGACGTTCATAGCTTCGCCTCAGAGGATAGGGTTGACGATGTTTCGGCCGGCTGCAGCAGCCAGGTGAAAAGAATGAGCGCAAGGAGCGCGCCGGCGATTTCGGCGAGCCAGAAGCCGGGAAGATCGATCGGGCGGATGCCGGAGAAGGTGTCGGTCAGGGAACGGGCGAGCGCAATGGCCGGATTGGCAAATGAGGTGGAGGCGGTGAACCAGTAGGCGGCGGTGATGTAGAGGCCGACCAGCCATGGCACCGCTTTCTGCTCGAACCGGGTGCCGGCAAGAATGACCGCGACCAGGCCGAAGGTCGCCACACCTTCGGAGAACCATTGCGCGCCGCCGGTGCGGATCTTGCTGGAGAGTGCCACGAGCGGGAGTTCGAACATCAGGTGAGCCGCGATCGTCCCGGCCACGCCGCCGGCAATCTGTGCCAGCACATATCCGGTCAGGTCGCGTTTCGGCAGCGAACGTGACATTGCAAAGACCAGCGAGACGGCGGGATTGAAGTGGGCGCCGGAGATCGGCCCGAGTGTGGTGATCAGCACCACCAGAATGGCGCCGGTCGCGAGCGTATTGCCGAGCAGGGCAAGCCCTGTATCCTGCGTCAGCGACGTCGCCATGATGCCGGAGCCGACGACGGTCGCGACCAGCATGGCGGTGCCGATGGCCTCTGCGACCAGCCGGCGCGGCAGATCGAACGGCGCCATCAATCGGCCGTCACCGGTTTTGCGGTCGTGCCTGTGGTCATTGCAGGTCCTCCTTCATCGCAGGTGCACAACACGCGGCGACGGCAGCAGCCGGCGCACAGATCTCAGGGTTTCCGCCGCAGCAATCTTCCATCAGGAAACGGATCAAGCCGCCAAGCGCCTCGTAATTGGGGGTGTAGATGATTGAGCGGGATTCGCGCTGCTGGGCAATGAGGCCGGCACGTTCCAGCTCCTTCAGATGGAAGGAGACGTTGGACGGCGAGACCTCCGCCTTTTCCGCGATGGCGCCCGCCGCCATGCCGTCCGGACCGGATACAACAAGCATGCGGATGATCTGCAGGCGCGTTTCCTGCGAAAGCGCACTGAAAGCGGCGAGGGCTTGACGTTGATCCATATTTCAATAATCCTTGAATCGTTGAAATGAGGATTAACTGATATGGACACGATCGACAACGGAAAAATCCGAGAGAATGATATCAGTCTCGGCCTCCTGCTGGATATGCTCGCCGACGAAAAGGACGCGCCGCTGGTTTTCTATTATGACGGTCGGGCGGTGAAATCAGGCTATCATGTCACCGAGGTCAAGGCGGGCCAATTCGCGGGCCTCGATTGCGGCGCCAATCCCGAGGCCTGGACCGAAATCTTCATCCAGCTCTGGGACATCGATGAAGGCGACCGAAAGCACATGCCGGCCGGCAAGTTCTGTTCCATCGTCCGCAAGGTGACGGAGCATGTGCAGCTCGACGGTTCTGCCAAGCTCACCTTCGAAGTCAGCGACGGCGTGCGGCCGATGCAGCTCTATCGCGCAGCGAGGCCGGTTCTCAGTGCTGGTGCCGTCCACGTCATGCTTTTACCGCGGCCGGCAAGCTGCAAGCCGCGCGATCGTTGGCTGGAGGAGGAAAGCAAAACGGACGTCGCCTGCTGCGGCCCCAACACGGTACGGAGCCGCTGCTGCGCCTAGAGAGCTTCACACTTCACCATTGTGCTCGGCAAGGCAGCGGCTAGCCGCGTCAAGCGATTGATGCTTGGGTACCCCACCATCTAAGCACCCGCAGCGCCCGGAGCGTCACCCATCGTGAGGGCCTACCTTGTCCGTCGTCGACTTCGAACCACACACGCCCCGGCGGGCTCCGGTCGAGCGGCCAGCGGCCATCTTCAAGGCGTCGGGTACGAAGGTGGTTGATCGCCTCGCTGAGGCGCGGGTCGGGAGCGGTGTCGGTGAGGATAGCGCTGGCGCGGAAATAGTCGAGCGCACGCAGGATGTCGTAGCGCCAGCGGTTCGGGTGCAGGAACTGCAGGAAATTTTTGTCGGCGGGCTCGCCGGTTCCGAGGCGACGGAAGAGGCTGCGCTCGAGCAGGAATTCCTCGCCCGTTCCGCGCGCTTCGCGGGATCGGGGCGTGCCGCCGGTCGATTTCTCGAATTCCAGCAGCCCTTCCAGGACGTTGATGGTGGTAGCGAAAGACGACCGAACCGAGCCACGGGTTCGCTCGCAGTTCCAGCCGCCGTCGGCGAGGCGCTCGCCGGCCAGCCTGTCGACGATCGGTGAGATGTCGATCCCGAAATAGGCGCCGTCGGCCACGGTGCGGCCGTTGATGCATTCTTCGACTTCGCCTTCCCAATAGGGCTGGCCGCCTTCTTCCCAACGGGCATTGGCGCCGATCAATGCGACGGTGTGCCTGGCCTGCGCGCAGGCGGGATCGAGACCGAATTCCCTGAGTTGCGACAGCGAGAAGGTCGTTGCCATCCATGGCTGGCCGTGCTCATGCCACTCGCGAGGGTCGAAACCGGCGGGCAGGAAGGCGCCGCCCGCCCATTGCCCGTCCTCGTCTCGGCAGGCAAGCAGTCTGGCACCCCAGCCCTCCGTCTCCACCCTGGCCCGCTCGGCCATCCACTTCCGATCCGGGGCGTCGAGCAGATCGCGCATCACCTGCCATCGGATCGACGGGTCGGAATCGAGAAGCCATTCGATCACCGGGTCGGATTGGGTCATGGGCGAACCTCTCGGCGGGTCGGGTTTGATGGCCCGTTTATAATCGCTTCGGCCGGGCGCTGCCAGCCAATGGGCGCGCGGGAGTGGGCGTCTCACCTCTGCGACCAGTCATCCGCCGCCGTCCTTCGAGGCCCCCACAGGGCACCTCGGGATGAGGGCTGTTCGGTGTGCCGTATGGCTGGAGAGTTGATCGGCGTGCCGAGCGACTGTGGCGACGGGAGCCCGTTCGATACCGAGAATGCGGCGCTTCGCGACTACTTTCTTAATCATATTTGCAAGAAAACGGAGGCGGCCCCATCGGGCTGCTTCTTCGTTTTATATCCAGCCGTGCTGATTAAGAATTATTCAAATCAATTGATGTACCAATTTGATCCGGGGACAGAATTTACATCAAAGGTTTGCTATGGCGTTTCTAGGTATTTCGGGGATGCAATATTCCGGGGAAATGTTTGCTGGCGCGCGTATTATTGTCGCGGAAGATTCCAACGTATTCACCTCGATGATCAGCAAACGCCTCAAGGAGCTGTTCGACATCGACGTCGAGATCTGCCGCAGCTTCGAGGAGTTGCAGGTTTCCTATGACAAGTCTTCAGATCCGATCACGCTGGCAATCTCGAACATCAACCTGCCCGGCGCCGAAAACGGCGAAGCGCTCGAATATCTGGTCGATCTTTCCATCCCGACCATCGTGTTTACCGGCACCTTCCATGAAAGCATGCGCGACAAGCTGATGGCCAAGGATATCGTCGACTATATCCTCAAGGACAATATCTTCGCCGTCGACCTTCTGGCGGAATCGATCTGCCGGTTCCTGACCAATCATCGTCACCACGTGCTGATCGTCGACGATAGCGCGACGGCCCGCGCGCTGCTGTCGAGCCGGTTGAAGCGGTATAATTTCCGTGTCAGCGTCGCCGAGAACGGCGGCAAGGCGCTGGAGATCCTGAAGGCCAACCGCGATATCGGCCTGATGATCACCGACTACAATATGCCCGACATTGACGGCTTCGAGCTGACGCGGCGTATCCGCTCCAGTATCGGCTCGCACGAGCTGCGCATCATCGGCGTTTCCTCCTCGTCGAACCGGCTGCTTTCGGCGCGTTTCCTGAAGGCCGGCGGCAATGATTTCATGCTGCGTCCCTTCATCGACGAGGAGTTCTACTGCCGCGTCAACCAGAACCTCGATACGCTGCTGCAAATCCAGTCGATGCGCAGGGAGCGGGCGGTTGCCTGAAGGCCCTTCCAGTATCATCGCCATAGGGGCGGAGATGACGGAAACAGGCCGTCGTCGAATTTCTGCAATTACAAGTAACGCCGCGATTTGCCCCCTTCACGCGCGCAGCCCTCTCGGTTATCGTCCGCCCCGCCGGGGAGAGGGCCGAGTCGAGGCCATCGGACGCATGGGGGAGTAGCGGCTGTGGCTTTTCAAGCGGATTTTCAGCGAGATGGCATCGGGCTGCGCTCCGGCGGGCTCAAAATACTTCTGGTTGAAGATTCCCGGATGTTTTCCGCCGTGCTTTGCCATCGGTTCCAGACCGAGCTTGGCCTTGCGGTCAAATCCTGCCCGTCGCTGAAGGCTCTTCGCAAAGAACTTGCCGAGGACGGTCACGGCTACACCATGGCCGTGGTCGACCTCAACCTGCCGGATTCGCCCTATGGCGAAGCGCTCGACTGTACGATCGAGCACGATATCCCGGCGATCGTCTTCACCGCGACATTCGATGTCAATACGCGCAACAGGATCATGGAGCGCAATGTCATCGATTACGTGCTGAAGGACAATGAATTCGCGCTCGACAATCTCGTTGCCACCGTCCGACGGGCGATCTCCAACCGCAAGACGCGGGTGCTCGTCGTCGATGATGTCGTCTCGGTGCGCCAGGTGTTGGTTGACCTCCTGAAGGCGCAGCAATATCTCGTCGTCGAGGCAAATTCGGGGCTCGAGGCGCTGGCCGCACTTGAGGCCTACAGCGATATCGAACTGGTCGTCACCGACCACCACATGCCCGATATGAGCGGCTACGAGTTGACGCGGCGTATCCGCCATCGCTTCGGTTCGGACAGGCTGCGCGTCATCGGCGTTTCCTCCTCCAACGACCGCATGCTTTCGGCGAGTTTCCTCAAAGCCGGCGCCAGCGATTTCGTCTACCGGCCCTTCGTCGCCGAAGAACTGCAATGCCGCATCGCCAACAATGCCGAAACGCTGGCGCAGATGCGGCAACTCAGGGCGGCGGCGGCCTGCGATTACCTGACCGGCCTCTATAACCGCCGCTATTTCTACGACAATGGCCCGAAGCTGGTGAACGAGTGCCTGCGGCTGAAAGTGCCGAGTTCGGTGGCGATTCTCGATATCGACCATTTCAAACGACTGAACGACACCTATGGCCACGAGATCGGCGACAAGGTGCTGAAGGCTGTCGCAAACAGGTTGTTCACGATCTTCGAAGGCAGCGACAATCTTCTCTCGCGGCTTGGCGGGGAAGAATTCGCCATCCTCTTCCCACAGATGGATTCCCTTGCGGCGACCAAGCTCTGCGACGAGATCCGCTCGGATATTTCTCGGTTGAAGGTCACGGCAGACGACGAGGAACTCGGTGTCACGATTTCGATCGGCATCGCCGAGATCGGCGGCTACGAGACCTTCGAGAATTATCTCAACGCCGCCGACCAATTCCTCTACATGGCCAAACACCGGGGCCGCAACCAGGTCTATTCGGACGCCAAGATGACGGAAGAGGCGGCGCAGTAGAGCCATCCTGGGCGAGCCGCCGCCGTTTCATTTCAGGCGGCAGTCTCTGTTTTTTCAAACTCTCAGGCCGCGACCGGCTGCTGGCGCGCGGTCGCCATGGTCATCTTGCGCTCGGCACGCTCCTGTTGCGGTGAGCGATGGTAGAGTTCGCGATAACACTTGGAGAAATGCGAAGCCGAGACGAAGCCGCAGGCGACGGCAACCTCGACCACAGGCATCGAGGATTGCACCAGCAGGTGGCGGGCGCGGTCGAGGCGGATTTCCAGATAGTAGCGGGCCGGAGAGCGGCCCATCTCCTGGCGGAACAGCCGCTCGATCTGGCGGCGTGAGAGGCCGGCGCCATCGGCGATCTCGATCAGCGATAGCGGCTCGGCCAGATTGCCTTCCATCAGTTCGATGATCGACAGCACCTTGGCGTTCTGCACGCCGAGACGGGCGCGCAGCGGCAGGCGCTGGCGGTCATGCGGATTGCGCACGCGATCGGTCAGGTGCTGCTCGCAGATGCGGTTGACGAGGCTCTCGCCGAAATCCTCACCGACGAGGTTGAGCATCATGTCGAGCGAGGCGGTGCCGCCGGCGCAGGTATAGAGATTGCCGTCGATCTCGTAGAGATCGGCATAGACCTCGGCCTGCGGGAAGGCTTCCGAAAAGCCCGGCAGATTTTCCCAGTGGATGGCACAGCGCTTGCCGTTCAGCAGGCCGGCCTGGGCCAGCACATGCGCGCCCGTACAGAGGCTGCCGACGGCAACGCCGCGATTATAGCATTCGCGCAGCCATGCATTGACCGACTTGTTGTTGAACTGCTCGACATCGATGCCGGAACAGACGAGCACCATGCCCGGCCGGTTTTCGCCGCCGAGATGGCGGCGCTCCTCGGCCAGCGAGGAATTCGCCTCGACGCCGATGCCGCAGGAGGAATAGACCTTCTCCCCGTCGAGGGAGGCGAGCCGCCAGGTATAGGCCTGATAGCCGAGCATGCGATTGGCGATGCGTAAGGTGTCCACGGCCGCCGAAAAGGGCAGCATGGTGAATTGCGGTACCATAAAGAAGACCAGCGAACGCTTCTTGATCTGCATCCTGTTCATCGCGAAATCCATGCTCGAGGGGCGATGACACATTCGTTGCGCGGATTGCGTCGCGCCGATGTCCTGAAAGCGACACTGGCATGGAAAAATGCGGCCGGGAAGAGCAAATATGCGACATCGCCTGAGATCTAGCCGGTCAAACCCCCGGAAGGGGCGTGGGAAGGGCAACGAACAGGCTGATAGGCATCTGAAATTCAAGATCGAAAACGGCCTGGGAATGGACGGTCAGCCCATGAGAAAGGCGGCGTTGCAGTAGGCAGACGCCGCCTCATCTTGGGAGAAATGTCGCATTCATTACACGGTCCGGTGTTTGTTGTCGTCCGTGCTCGGCCAGCCGATGTCCTTGCGGATGTCGAAGGGCATGGCTTCGATTTCGCGAGCCGTCTGCCAGCGCGTCCAAGCGAGCACAAGCCTGCGGGCATAATGTGCCAGATCGAAGCGGCCTTCGCCGGAGGTGAGGGTCTTGCCAGCACCCCGATAGATGAGCGTGGTCATGTCCAGATCCTTTCTTGGGTCAGGGGCATGGTCTCGATGGGAGGTTTCGTCCATGTCCGTAATCACAATATGGGCTCCCGGAACTCATCATTCAAACGAATAGAGTTTATGGATAACATCAGAGATATTGAACGATCGCCGTGCGCCCGCCGATCGGAAGAGCTGACCGCTGCTATAGCGTCAGTTCACATTTATTCATTTCATCAAAAAAACAATTCAAATGGCACTTTTGGATGGCGTAAGTATTTCCAGTTATTGCTCTTTCTCCACGGGACAAATCTCCATTGTTGCGTAATTGTCACCAATTAAACCTGTTGGAACCCTTGCTGAATTGCATCCCGAGGACAATCAATCCCGGACCGGTCGGGTGTGAATCGTTTTTCTACTGAGGCATCAACGAATTGGTGCTCGAAAGGCAAAATTCCGGACTTCATGTCGGCACCGACGAACTGGTACTCCGTAGCCAAACAAAATTGCGATGTTTGAAGCGCTTGTTTAAGGCGTATCTTGAAATATCATCGTCCTGGAGCATCCCGACGCTCTCGCTGTTCCAACCGAGCAATCGCACGAAAATTAATTGCGATTTTCTGTAAAGGAAAGGGATTTCCGGGTTCGCCGGCACCCTGGGTCGGGTACTTGGTGGCGCACTTGCTCAGCACAAAGTCCAACTTGGGCGTCGCGGGGGCAAGAGTCGGCCTCGAACCGACGCTCGGGTATGCGGTCTCCCTCCCGGAGGTTCCCCTAGGTCGACACGTGGGCCGAGGTAAGCGTCAGTTGTCGGTTCAGTTAAAACAGAACGCTTGTTCGACCTCGGCCAATTTTCCGACGTCGCTGAACATGTCCTACCCGCGAGAGTTTGCACCGGTGTTGTGCTTGAGCACGCACCCGGCCCACCACCGCCTGAGGTGCCGCGACTTCGATCCCGCTCTTTTCACCGACGCGCTGGATCAAGTCCGGGTCGTATGACAGTTGATCCAGCCGCCTCTCCCACTTTCATAGGCGGGCTGCGGGAGTGGTCAAGTAGATGAGTACTGCAGCCGCCAGCCATGCTGGGACGTAGGCTTTACGAATATCAGACCGCACTCTTCGAACGCCTTTTGTAGGAGATAGGCCTTCTCGGCTCTTACGGAGGCGTCACCTTTTTCAAGACGCCGGATCGTCGTGTGTGCGAGGCCTGACTTTCCACTCAGTTCCTCTTGGTTCATGCCAACTAGGATCCGGGCAGCTTTCAAAAGAGGACCTGGTAACGGATCGTAGATCTTAAACGCGCTTTCGGCCTTTTGGGGCGGAGGCGCGATCGTCCGACCAAATTCCAGTGCCCAAGCCTTCCCATTTTCCTGTTCGACGAGTGTGACACCCAGCACACTGAAATGCTCACGAAGTCTGGCAAGGGTCTCAAAGCTTACGAGATTGGATCCGTTTTCGATCCGATTGAGTGTGCGTGTGGATATGGCCGTTGCAGCGGCGACGTCCGACTGTTTCAAGTCCAGAACTTCTCGGGCTGCGTGAAGCAGCCTGTGCACGATTTCCATTCGACATCGATTTCAGGATTCAAAAGAGTTGACAACATGTTCGGGAATCAGCCACAAGACGGCGCCTAAGAGACACAAAACGGCGAATATCAAGCGCCCTCTTTCGTGTAACCACGGAGTGCGTCGAATCAATGAAAACCCACTTCACAGAAGATCTGGGCCGCCTGAAACGCCTTGTTGCAGATCTGGAAGAAGCGGGTTTGATCACCGCCCCGGCAATTATGGCGAGTCCTGTCTTGGACCGATGGATGCCTAACTTCCGGGTCGTGAGCTGCATCGAAGGAACAGTCGAGGGCCATCCTGCCCATCCGAATAGAGCGCGCGTCAAAACCAGTCAGCTCTTCGCTCTGTCTCAAGCCGAAGGCGAATCCTTCGCCCGTACTTTTAATCAGTGGTACCGGCTCGGATCGGAGAGAGTGAGATGAGGCGCCGGATCACGGCTGCGGCCTTTCGAGAAATCCGTAAAAGGCCAGGGGTGCTGGCCGCGAGTTGCGCGCTCCGGCGCGCCGTCCGTCACACCCCACAGTGCCGCGAGAACGCGCCGGGCGTCGTCGTGGTGATTGTTGACAAGGAATGGATACCTCGTTTCGAACGTGCCGCGGAGTTGCTTATATCCGGGCAGCATCGCGCGTTTTTCCGCGCCGAAACGTCCCGACACCAGGTAATCTCCTTCGAGACGGGATCGAAGCGCCGAACCGACATCGACGTGCTCCGCGCAAATGCGCAGACGATCGTCGTAACCGATAGCCACGATGCTCTTCCCTACAAGGTCAAGCTGGCCGCCGACGCGATCGTTGTTGTCGAAAAGCCAACTGCGCGGCATGTGATGGCCGTCCGAAAACTTACCGGCCGGCCCCAAGTCCGATTTGAGATCGCGGAGAAGCTTGTCGAGCAAGATTGGGCAACCATTGATGCACTTCTTTGCCGTCAATCGCTCGACGGGGTAGACTTCGGGCTGCTGTCGGCGGTCAAGGATTCACCGGCCTTTAATCCAGTGAAGCGGCTTAGTGAGATACCCGGTCTGGCGCCTGTTCGAGAGTGGGCGTCGGAGCTTGCGATCGATATTGCGGCCTGGCGAGCAGGGAGGCTTGCCTGGTCAAATGTGGATCGCGCGGCTTTGTTGATCGGTCCGCCCGGCGTGGGAAAGACCATGTGCGCTGGCGGCTTGGCTGCAGAACTCGGAATTCCATTGATTGCTACATCGGCAGGTCAATGGCAGTCGAGCAAGAGCGGCTACCTCGGAGATATGCTACGCGCGATGCGAGCTTCCTTCGAGGAAGCCAGATCTAAGACCAACGCAATTCTCTTCGTCGACGAACTGGATTCGATCGGCAATCGTGCGCACCACGGTAACAACATCTTCTATGAGAGCCAGGTCGTAAATACGTTCCTTGAACTGTGCAGTGTCTCTGCAGGCTGGCAGGGATTCATTCTGCTCGGTGCGACTAACCGCGTAGGTGACATCGACCCGGCAGTCCTTCGCGCGGGCCGGTTCGAGAAGCACATAGTCATAGACACGCCGTCTGCTCAGGAACGCGCGGCGATCCTTTCTCACCATCTCGATGGATTCGACGCCGAGCGTCTTCGGCGGTTTACGGATGTCCTTAAAGATTCCACGCCCGCCGAACTAGAGCGCCTTTCACGAGCGATCAAAAGACTCGCGCGCAACGAAAGCCGAGACGTCGAGCTTCAAGACGTTGAGAAAAGCATGCCATCGCGAGTGACGCTTTCCGACGAAGCACTCCAGCGAGTAGCGGTGCATGAAGTCGGACATGCGATCGTCGCAATAGCCTCTGGCTGGGTAACACATGTGGACGTCAGTTTGTCCGACACGCTGTTTGAGAAATATGAGGTCCAGTCGGCGGGACAGGTCCAATACGAATTCAAGGATTCGCTTTTGCCAACGGAAGACTTTCTAAGAGCTCAGATCCGTATCGCCCTTGCAGGTTTGGCGGCTGAGATGGTCGGGATCGGCAATCGAGCCACGGGCGGCGCCGCGTTCACAGGATCGGATCTCGACGTCGCGACGGGGATCGCGAAGCAAATGGTCGTGTCCTTCGGAATGGGAAGGATTCCGCGGTTCTACGCTAGCGCAGCCAAGGCAAGCTCTGAATTTTGGGTCCCGCCATCATTGTCGGCGGAGGTCGATGGAATCCTGATGGCGGAATGGAAAAATGCCATGGACATGCTAACGGCCGAGCGGAGCCATCTGATGAGCCTGGCGGCCAATCTCGTGGCTGAACGTAATCTCATTCTCACTCCAGCAGACATCTAGTTCGGCTTCCGCGGTAAGGCGCCGTCGACATGAACGACCCGTCGAGCGCCGTTCCGCTGCCGTGAAGATGTCACGCAATCCCCCATCAATAACCATTACTTGATCGACGACCACTTTCGACGAAGGAGAAGCCGATGAGAAAAATCACGACGTCCGGAACCATCGTCACTGTCAGGATTCCCGAGGATGTTCTGGCAGGTGTCGAAAACCTCGCCAGCGTTACCACGAAGTCGAAAGGCTTCATAATTCGCCGGGCGGTCGAAACATATATGCTCTACGAGGGGGCAGATATTTTCGAGGACGTCGAAGCTTGCAAACAAGCAGCCGCGGGAGCTGTGGTCGATCTCAGCGATATCGTCGCGCACTTGGATGAGGTTGTCGTTCGTATCGAGTGATGATCGGTAAACGTCAATCGTTCGAGTTTTTGTCAATCGACAGCACGCGAGTGCGATCCAGGAGCTGGGTCGTTGCTTTGTCTGGATATAGATTTGCACGGTGTTGTAACGCTGTCACTCCGCTCCAGGCACGGTCCACCGCGATGTTCCCTACAGCTAGCTCGAAGCCCCGTTCAAAGGCGTCCTCGATCTCTTCGTCACTTTCCAAAACGGAGCCAATTCTGGCCCGAAGTTCTCGCTTTACGTTCTCACGGAGCCTAGCGGACGGCCAACCTACTATGCGGTGCTGGAGGCGACCAGTGACCGCACCACAACAGCAATCGTCAAACGAGCCTATCGTCAGTATATCGATCAGTGATCCGACATGCATGCCGGGTAGACCTCGCCGGTTACAGACTTCCTCGATGAGTTCCGCCCGACGTTCCATGACGTCACGAATGGCTTGAAGCGAGCCGGGGTGAAATTTTGTTGGCGCGTGCATGACTACCTCTTGTTCCGATCTGATCATGGTCCGGGAGAACGACAGGCGGCGTCAACTGGAATCCTGAGAAGAAGGTCGCGACGATGGATTCGACTGCAGGCAGTGCTCTTTCGATCCTTTCTGCAAGCAAACCGGCTCGACCGGTTGACGTCCATTCCAGACGGCGCCACGCTTTTGGGATCGAAATTCAGGAGACCACGATGAAGCTCTACCACTACACGTCCGCAGCGCATCGTAACCGGTGTTCTGCCCCCACATTGCTCGCTGCCGCCTGATCTGTGATCGAGGTTTCCATGGATTAAGAACGGGAGTTTCTCCATGGAGTCTACGTTGGAGTTTCTCACAACCAGGAAGCCTGGACGTGAGGTTCACCGACATTGGCCTGATGAGGTCAAGGCGAAGATCGTTTCGGAAAGCTTGAGGCCTGGCACGACGGTCAATGAAGTTGCGCAGCGCTATGGATTGCGAGCGAACAGCCTTTCCACTTGGCGGACGATGGCGCAGCAGGGCAAGCTGATCCTGCCAGCACCGGAGGATGCGGTAGAGTTCGCGGCGGTGATCGTCGATCCGCCAGGTTCGGAACCGACGCCGACGGTTAGTCGCCCCGAGATCGTCTTCGGTCCCGTCACGATCCGCCTTGAGGAAGGGGCATCGACTGCCCGGATCGCCGCCATCGCGCGTGCCATGGCGGCAGCGACATGATCTTTCCGTCGAACCGCGTCAGGATCATGGTGGTGACTAAACCAGTCGACTTCCGCAAAGGGCATGACGGACTGGCGGCGCTGGTGAAGAACGAGTTGCACAAGGACCCGTTTACCGGAACGGTCTTCGTGTTCCGGTCGCGCAAAGCTGACCGTTTGAAGCTGATCTACTGGGATGGGAGCGGGATTGTGCTGGCCTACAAGCGGCTGGAAGAGCACACCTTCACCTGGCCCGGTATCAAGGATGGATTGATGACGCTGACCCACGCCCAATTCGAAGCCCTGTTTGCGGGCCTCGATTGGCGGCGGGTTCATGCCGTCCAGACGAGAACGCCGGAGGCTATCGAATAGCTGCGGCACGATGACTCAGGGCGACGGATTCCGAAGGCAAAACGAGCGGGATTTTGGTAGGTTCTGGCCATGCTTGATGCCGCCGATCTTCCCGATGATGTTGCCGCCCTGAAGGCGATGCTGATTGCGGCGCAGGCACGCGAAGTAGGCAAAGACGCCCAGATCGCCCGCAAGGATGAGCGGATCGAACGGCTTGAGAAGCTGGTTGCGGCCTTCAAGCAGGCAGCCTTTGGGCGCAAATCCGAGAAGACCGATCCTGAACAGTTCGATCTGGCACTGGAAGACCTGGAAACGGTCATGGCCGCGATCCATGCCGAGGATGAGGCGGATGCTCCTGCTGGGAATAGGATTACCAAGCCACGCGCGATCAATCGCGGCTCCCTTCCGCAGCATCTTACCCGTGTCGAAGAGGTCATCGAGCCGGAAAGCCTGGTCTGCGCCTGCGGCGGTTGCTTGCATTGCATCGGCGAGGATGTCTCCGAGCGCCTTGATGTCGTCCCGGCGCAGTTCCGCGTCATCGTCACCCGTCGCCCCAAATATGCGTGCCGTGCCTGCACCGACGGCGTTATCCAGGCTCCGGCACCAACATGGCTGATCCAGGCAGGACTGCCGACGGAAGCGACCGTCGCCCATGTGCTGGTTTCCAAATATGCCGATCATCTACCGCTCTATCGGCAGGCGCAGATCATGAGCCGCCAGGGCATTGACCTCGACCGATCCACGCTGGCTGACTGGGTTGGTCGGGCAGCCTATGAGCTGCGACCTGTGTTCGACGCACTGATTGCCGACCTGAAGCGCTCGACCAAGCTCTTCATGGACGAGACCCGTGCTCCGGTTCTCGATCCCGGCTCGCGCAAAACCAAGACCGGATACTTCTGGGCGCTGGCGCGGGATGATCGTCCTTGGAATGGCGGTGCTCCGCCGGGCGTGGCCTTCACCTACGCTCCCGGTCGGGGAGGCATTCATGCCGAACGGATATTGCAGGGCTTCTCCGGCATCCTGCAGGTCGATGGCTATGCCGGATACAACAGGCTGATCGGGCCAGACCGCATAGGGCCCGACATTCGGCTTGCGTATTGTTGGGCACATGCTCGTCGCAAGCTGGTGGAGATCACCCGGAACGGAACAGCACCCATTGCCCAGGACGGCGTCAAACGCATCGGTGAACTGTATCGGATCGAGGCCGAACTGCGAGGCCTTGATCCGGAGGCTCGCCTCGCCGGGCGACAGGGACGGTCTGCGTCACTCGTCGCCGACATGCATACGTGGCTCGTCCATCACCGTGCCGGTGTTGCGACGAAGTCCCCACTCGGCGAGGCTTTGGCCTACATCGCCAAATACTGGGATGGTTTGAATCTCTTCCTGACCGACGGACGCATCGAGATCGACAACAACAGCGTCGAGCGGACAATCCGGCCGATTGCCCTCAATCGGAAGAACGCACTCTTTGCGGGCCACGACGCCGGAGCCGAGAACTGGGCGACCATCGCGTCACTCATTGAAACGTGCAAACTCAATGCCGTCGATCCGCTGGCCTACCTTGCCAGCACTCTCACCGCCATCGTCAACGGCCACAAGCAGAGCCGGATCGGTGAACTGCTGCCTTGGAATTGCCTGGAACGGTGATATGTGCCCAAAGGCTTCTGTCGGCTCAGGCCGGTTATTTTGTGGTCGGTGGAGGCCCCATAACGGCATCGATGAAGGGAGCCTTTTGAGCGAGGTATTCTCCAATCCCGTGCTTGTTCTTAGATTCCAACTCCAGCTTCAGGTTCTGATACTCCTGCCGTAGATCATCATTCTGCCTGAGGAGGTCGCGGAAGCCCAGCATTCTGGAAATCTGCCAATGGCTCGTCAGGCAAACATGAACCTTATGCGTTCGGACGCCCCCAACATCGCGACGATAAAAATGGTGTCCGTCGGAGAGGTTCGAGCCCCGAATATATCCGAAAGATGACATTGCCTGACCAATTCCGGCTTCATCTCCGTGATCAGAGACGACCACGAGCACATCAATTTCCGGCTTCGCGGCAAGGCCAGGGACGGCTGTGCTCCCCACATGGTGAATTTCAATCGCCCTAGTACCGAAAACCTCTTCGAGACGAGCCCTTTCAGAATTGAACAGGTCAGGCCATCGCCTATCGTACTTCGAAATCGTGCTAGTCAACGCCATCATGACCTCCATGAGCAATGCGGTCATAAGTCAACACATGTGATCGTAGGTGTATGATCGCAACTGCCGCGAACCGCCGCCCCGTTCGCCGCAGTTTCCGAATCTGAATAACTTAATCTTGGTCAAGGTGCGAGCGAGACATCGCTTACTGTCAAAGCGCAAATCGTGTCGGAGAGTCTTCGGCCCGGTGCGAAGGTGAAGGAAGTCGCCGAACGCTTTGGATTGCGGGCGAACCGTCTTTCGACTTGGCGGACGATGGCCCGGCAGGGCAAACTTGTTCTACCTGCACCCGAGGACGCGTTGGAGTTCGCAGCGGTTGTTATCGATCCACCCGTTTCGGAACCACCAAGCAAACCGGTCAGCCGCCCTGAGGTCATCGTCGGTTCGGTCACCATCCGCCTGGAAGAAGGCGCGTCTGCTGCCCGGATCACGGCTGTCGCGCGTGCCTGCGCGGTTCCAGTATGATCTTTCCATCGAACCGGGTTCGGATCATGGTGGCCACCAAGCCGGTCGACTTCCGCAAGGGCCACGATGGTCTGGCGGCGCTGGTCAAGAACGAGCTGCACAAAGACCCTTTTACAGGGACAGTCTTCGTATTCCGGTCCCGGAAAGCGGATCGATTGAAGTTGATCTATTGGGATGGCAGCGGCTTGGTGATGGCCTACAAGCGGCTGGAGGAGCATACCTTCACCTGGCCAGGCATCAAGGATGGCCTGATGACACTGGGCCACACACAGTTCGAGGCGCTGTTTGCAGGTCTCGACTGGCGTCGGGTCCGTTCCGTGGAAACGAGAGCGCCGGACGCCGTCGAATAGATGCGGCACGGTGACTCGGGCGGCAAATTCTAACGGCGAAGCGAGGTTGGTTTTGATAGACTTTCACCATGTTGGATGCAGCCGCTCTTCCCGACGATATTGCTGCCCTGAAGGCGATGCTGATCGCGGCGCAAGCGCGTGAAGTTCGCAAGGATGATCGGATCGAGCGATTGGAGAAGCTGGTCGCCGCCTTCAAGCAGGCCGTCTTCGGCCGCAAATCCGAGAAGACCGATCCCGAGCAATTCGATCTCGCACTGGAAGACTTGGAAACGGCTATTGCGGCCATGCATGCTGAAGATGAAGCCGATAGCCCTTCGGCGAAGCCGCAGCCTAGAGCCCGAGCCGCCAATCGCGGCTCTCTGCCCGCTCATCTTCCTCGCGTCGAGGAGATTATCGAACCGGAAAGCCTGATCTGTGCTTGCGGCGGCGGCCTGCATTGCATTGGTGAAGACGTCTCCGAGCGGCTGGATGTCATTCCGGCGCAGTTCCGCGTCATCGCCACCCGCCGTCCCAAATACGCCTGCCGCGCTTGCACCGACGGTGTCGCCCAGGCTCCAGCGCCTGCACGATTGATCCACGCCGGGTTGCCGACTGAGGCGACCATCGCGCATGTGCTGGTTTCGAAGTACGCCGATCACCTGCCGCTTTACCGACAGGCCCAGATCATGAGCCGCCAGGGTCTCGATCTTGACCGTTCGACGCTCGCCGATTGGATCGGCAGGGCGGCGTTCGAACTTCGTCCGGTTTTCGACGCTCTGATCGCCGATTTGAAGCGCTCGACCAAGCTGTTCATGGATGAGACCCGTGCGCCGGTGCTCAACACCGGTTCACGCAAGACCAAGACCGGTTACTTCTGGGCGCTGGCCCGTGACGACCGTCCGTGGGGCGGAGGAGCGCCGCCGGGCGTCGCCTTCAGCTATGCTCCCGGTCGCGGTGGGCAGCATGCCGAGCAGATATTGCAAGGGTTCACGGGCGTCCTGCAGGTGGATGGCTATGCCGGATACAATCGCCTGATCGCGGCTGATCGTGTAGGTCCCGACATCCGATTAGCCTATTGCTGGGCGCATGCCCGCCGTAAGCTGGTCGAGATCACCCGTACTGGCACAGCACCGATTGCCGTTGATGGCGTGAAGCGGATCGGCGAACTCTATTGCATCGAAGCAGAGCTGCGCGGTCTCGACGCCGACGCTCGCCTCGCCGGGAGGCATGCGCGGTCAGCGCCATTGATCGCCGACATGCGGACCTGGCTCACGCATCATCGTGCCCGCGTCGCGGGCAAGTCGCCGCTCGGCGAAGCGCTCGCCTACATCGCTAAATACTGGGATGGCCTTTGCGTCTTCCTGACTGACGGCCGCATTGAGGTCGATAACAATACCGTCGAGCGAACAATCCGGCCGATAGCCCTCAATCGGAAGAATGCTCTCTTTGCCGGGCACGATGCTGGGGCCGCTAACTGGGCGACCATCGCCTCGCTCATCGAAACGTGCAAACTCAATGGCGTCGATCCGTTTGCGTATCTGACCGCCACGCTCACCTCCATTGTCAATGGCCACAAACAGAGCCGTGTGACTGAGCTTATGCCGTGGAACTTCGCAGCACGATCAAGCGACTGAAGTCTGTTTGCCCATTGCGGTCCTTCGATGAATCTTACACGTTTACACCACAAGCGATGGAGATGATTGTGACGGATATTGTATTGGCGGCATTCATCGAAGGCGATCAGGTGTTGATGGCCCGCCGGGCTGAACATAAGAAGCAGTTCCCACGACACTGGGACTTGATCGGCGGTCATGTGGAAGCGGAGGAAGCTGTAGAGGCTGCTCTCGTTCGAGAGGCCGAAGAAGAGGTCGGATTGATACCGACCATCTTCCGCGACGTGGGCACTTTCAATGATATCGGGACAGAAACTACGTATCATTTGTACGTTGTGACCGAGTGGTTGAATGGTCGGCCCAAACTGCTTGGCAACGAGCATTCTGAATTGACCTGGGTTCGCGTGAGCGACGCCACTTCTCTGCACCCTCTCGCACACCCGAAAATCATTTCAGCAGTTAATCTCGTTTGATCGAATGACCGGTGTTGGCGCGAAGCGGAAGACCGCAGTCGGCCCGAATTGGACGAAGACCTTTCACCTAATCGTCATGATGTGCGGGTTAAGAAGCAGCCGATAAGGTAGGTGGAGCTAATGCGAATTAGACGTGGTACCCCCGACGACTTCCAAGCGTTGCAAGCCGTCGAGTTAGCCTCTTTCGAAACGCTTCGGGAGGCTGGCGCGGTGAGTGGTGACGCAGCCGCTAGTAGCGACGAGGAACTGCAGCGGTTCCTCGATGACGACATGCTGTATGTCGCGTGCAACGAAGATGGTGCTGCGGTCGCCTATTCCGGAGGGTATGTCGTTGACGGATACCTCTATATCGGGGAGGTGGATGTTCTACCCGCTTTGCAAAGAAGAGGCCTTGGTCGAAGTCTCGTTACAACCTTGATCGAGGATGGTCGGCGCAGACGACTTGCAGGTGTGACATTGACCACAGACCGTTTTGCGCCTTTCAACGCCCCATTCTATTCGAGACTGGGCTTTAAGTTTCTGGAAGGCGAGGCCATTCCTCAGCACCTAAGGAGCAACCTCGACCGACAGGTTGCGAATGGGCTTGATCCCCTCCGTCGGGTGGCGATGGCTCTGCTGTTTTAACTATTCGCACGAACATGACTGCTCTTGGCGCGAAACCGAAGACAACCTTCGGCCCTAAGCCACCGTCCGCCTTTGCGAGTTCGAGGCCTAGCTATCCGACATCCATATTGTCTTTTCGGCAACATACAGCGTGTGCATCGCACTCGCGTCGGTCGGCAGATAATCGGGATGAGGAAATTCGCCGCCCTCAACTCTCGTCATCCCAAGCCGCTGCATCACGATTTCAGAACGCTTGTTCGCTAGTGCCGCAAAAGCGTAAACGCGGGGCACATCCAAGGTGCCAAATGCATAATCGAGAACCGCGCGAGCTGCTTCGGTCGCATAACCCTTGCCCCAATACTCGCGACCAAGCCGCCAACCCACCTCTAAAGCCGGACCAAATGGAAAATCATCACCTAGCCAGTGCAGGCCAATTGCACCGATCAACGAGCCGTCAGCGATACGCTCGGCAGCCCAGAAAGTTGGCTCGCCACCTTCTGAGAGCTGCGTCAGTCGATCAACGAAATCGCTGGTCTCAGACGCAGTCTTCGTGCCGCCGAGGAACTGCATCACTTCAGGATCAGCATGGATCACGCTCAGCAGGGGTTTATCCGCCTCTCGCCAATCCCTGAGATTTAATCGGTCTGTCTCAATCATGCTTTCCCTCATGGCAAACAGGCTTATCCCGCTGCCACAATATCATCGCGCTCTCTGCAAGTCATGATTTCAAATCTATCGAGCGGCAGCTTTTGGGATATCCCATGGATGGACTGAAAGACCGGAATGAGGTCAGGAAATGGCCTTAAATGAATGGTTCGAGGAAGTCCGCTATTGGCGCATTCTTGCCATCAGTTTCGCAGCGGTAGCCTTCCGAACTGCCTATCGTGCTTGCTCAACGTGCGAGGAAAACACCGCTTACAGCGCATCTTCGCGGAATCCACAAACATGGCCTCACTGTGGGCGACGTCATCACCAATTTCGAAAGATTCGAAGGCAAGATTGCCGTCTGGCTCACGGAGTCATCCAGTCCGGAAGGCCACGGGCTGAGCGGCAGCGTAGTGGACAAGAAGCAGTTTCGGCTGACCGTGGAGGTCGATCCCGAGGACGACCGCCTGTGGAGGTACGGCAAGTGGGCGGACGAGAACCTCGACATCATGACCCAGATGCGAATCCATTTGGCAGACGTCTGGAACTGCTGCTTCTGGTATCTCTTTTTCGGCTGGGTTCCGCCTGCGCGAATCCTTGAGGTCGTCTTGATGAAGACCGGACGTCCTGTCGAGAATTGGGGCGATTGCTATCCGGAGGACATGAGCGTTCGGCCGGTGTCGTACGAAGGTCGATTTGGATGGCAGCGGCGGATGATGCTTAACGTCCGCAAGTCCATGGAAATGCGGTTAGCGAGCTAAGGCGAGGGTGGAGCTTCCAGATGCCAGAACCCGTCAACGCAGCGGAACATCCAGCACCGTTTCTCCGCATACCTGAAGATGTCGTGAAGCTTGATCGCATGCTTCACGACCGTCTGCGGGGAACGTCGATGGAAAACGTGACGCCGGCGGCGCGGGCGCGTCTGGCTTTTGAGGTCTTGCAGTTGATTAGCGGATTGAACTTTGAGATCAGGGGTCAACGATAAGTTTTCCGCACCGCTGCACCGCCCACATTCTCGTCTCTGTCGATTCCCCTTCGGCCTCTAATATTGAGGAATGAATTCAATCCGCATTTCGAAGCCCGCTGAGCGCGCAAGTAAATTGATCCAGTTTTTGGTTCAATCAATCCAAGTATTGGTCCATCATGTCTTCAATCGATTTCCTGTTGTCTCGGCGTCAGCAGAAGATGCTCGCGGCACTGCTTATCGATCCTTGCAGGCAGTTCGGGACCAACGAACTCGTCGCTGTAGGAGGCCAGGGCATAGGTGCAGGACGGAACGTCACCAGGAGTTTCGAAGCGTCCGGTATTGTCATGAAGGCAGCACGCGGCTACCAAGTGCTCTACTCCATCAATAGGCAGCATCCCATCTATCCAGACCTTCGGTCGATTTGCATGAAGTCGTTCGGGCTGGCCGACGTTGTCGCACAGGAACTTCATTCCTTTCGGGACAGGATCGATTTTGCGTTCATCTTCGGCTCAATCGCCCGCGGCTCGGACGGCCCCGAAAGCGACGTTGACTTGCTGATTGTCGGCAACATCGACGTCTTCGAACTAGGGTCGGCACTGGAGAGGTTGCAAGGAACGCTCGGGCGCGTAATCGATCTCAATCTTCACACGCCGTCCGAGTGGAAGCGGCTTGCCAGCGACCGAGTGATGGATGCGATCATGAACGGGGCCAAGATAACGGTGATAGGTCCATGAGCCATTTGCAGAATGTACCGCCCCCGTCCTCGCGTAACCTAGGGTATCTGATTCAATTGAATACCTAGTTGGTCGAGCTCGAAAGAAGCCGTAAGTGCTCGCACAAACGCGTACAATCGGTCGATTCAGGCGGGTATCGCCGGGAGTCTAGCTCAGATCAGGCCGGACTTGCTCGCTAGCAACAATCGATCTGCTATTTCATTCAATCGCTCGTTGGCGAACTTGCCACCCCAGTCGTTGGCGTCGTTCAGATCAATCAGGTGGAACGCGGCAGCGAGATCACGATCTAGCGGACCTGAGAACGGCTCGAAGGCAGGCTTCACGTATTCGGCCGGCGGCTGACCTTTCGGAATTGCACGAAAAAGCTGGATAACCCTTGCCCGAAAATCAGGATTAGCAGAAAGATACGCAGCTCGCCGCACTATGTCCTCCGCATCAAGTCCCATGATCGGCATCGTCTCGTCGAAATCGGTCAGAATTGGGCACGTACTTACGCGAATTAGACCAACGGGCTTTGGTGCGGCCTGCAGCCGCTGTTCCAGCGTCTCATTTGCGAGGGCGGCGAGATCTATCGGATCGACGGCCAGGTCGTAGACGAAGCACTCGCGAGACGCGTCATCGGGAGTGACGAGCAGTGCGACGTGCCGGGTGTCCAAGCGGCTTCCGATCCTGCGCGTCAAGAGTACGACAGAGTTTTCTTCGAGGAAATGCCGGACGCTGGGCGCCTGGCTGAACCTCGTGCATGACGAGACGACGTGCGGCGCTCGGTCCGCAAGCAGCCGGCACAAGCCTAGCGCCAGATCGACGTCACATGACGACGATCCGCTGCGGTCCCCGGCAACGCCGTTCGCACGGGCGATCGCCTCCAGCTCGTATGCCGGCGTTCTGTCCTGGCCCCGAGGGATGACGATGCTGCCGGGGGCATGTACCGCGGCCATCTCGGCCATCCGGATCACGTCGGTCCTCCCACTCCCGGACGACGTGGTCAGGAAGGGATCGTGCAGAGTGAGGTAAAGCGCGCGGCGCAGGAAGCGGTCGCTCGACTGCATCGCGTCGCAGCCGACGAACACCGCGGGCGACCATTCGGCAAACTTCTGCGCCACCGCCCTCATCATCGTGTAATGCGAGGCGACGCTTCCGACGTCCGAGTCCGCCGAGGAGAGCGATCGAGGTTCCGTTGCATGCGAGACTGCTATACGGGCCAGTTCGGTGAACTCATGATTCGTACGGATAGCGGAGACCTCGAGCACCTTGTCGGTCAAGAGGTCCGGGCCGCTCGTGCGAATTGAGAAGAACACGTATCCGGTCATCTGATCCGCTCAGGAGAAATTCAGGCTGCGGATACGGAATTCTACGGCCTGCCTGCTCACCTTGAATTTTTTGGCCAAAGCCTCGAGTGGTGCCGAATCATCGATGTCGAACGACATCGATGCAAGTTCCTCCCTGAGGACGCCTGCGGGCATAAGTAGTGCGGCCGCGAACTTGTTGGCCTGGACTTCTATCGAGTCGCTGCCCGCGGATGAAAGCTGGTCCCGCATAAGGATCGGGAATTGTTTGTCCACGTGGACTACGTTCGACAGCAACGATCTATGCATCAGAAGATGGCCGATCTCGTGACCGATCGTGAAGCGTTGCCGGTTAGGATGGTGCAGCGCATTGACGCCGATGATCGGCACGCCGTCCTTGATGTAGATCATGCCGGAAAGCTCGTCATCCAACGGCGAAAACCTGAGCTGGGCACCAAGAGATTTCGCGATGCGTTCGACGGGTATCGGCCCCGTCTTGAGTCCCATCCCGTCGAGTACCTTCTGCGCTTCCAAGCGAGGATCTAGGAGTTCAGTCGTCATTTAGAGTGCCTTTAGAGGTAGACCCCATAAGAAGCTGATTTATCTGACTTTTTTGTAGGTCGTTTAAGTCGTCCGGAAGAGGCAGTTCTTCTAGCTCGGGCTTGCTTCCACTCCTGGGGAGAAGGTCCTCCGGAGACAGATTCAGCGCTTCGGCGAGCGCGTAGATCTGATGGACCATGATCTTCTGGCGGCCCGTCTCGATGTTTGCGAGCGACGCCCTCGATATTCCCAGCAAAGGAGAAAGCTCGGCCTGCGTCTTACCCAAGCTCTTACGCCGCCGACGAATCAGCTTGCCGATTTCAGGATAAATCCACTCGTGTTGCATGCCCCATTCTTAGGCGCTCACAACATTTTGGTCAACCTCACAAACATTTTGTGATTAATACAAACTAAAAATTTGTTTGCATTGTTGACAAAAGGAAGAGGCGGCGCTAGGTTCCGGTTACCGTCGGTCTTTGGACCCAGTCGCGAAGATGGTGGGACCGGCTCAGAACGAGCCGGGCATCGCGGAATGACTCCGCGAGCTGAGCGGACCGCGCGACGCGGTTCCAGCGAGGTGATGACCATGAGTGAAATGCAGAAGCGCGACGAGACGCGTATCCATATCGATCGCGAAAAGTACTCGTCTCCCACCCCAACGACGGGCGAAGCCTTGTACAAGCTGGGCGATATCGGGCCTCACAAGGAACTCTACCGAGAGGTTCCTGGCGATGGCGAAGACCAACTGGTTCCCCGCGACAATGCACGTCTCGATCTGAAGCAGGACGAGCACTTCTATAGTCAGAAGGCCGTGACCATCGTCGTGAATGGCGAAGCGAAGGAAACCTCCGAGATCCGGCTTTCGTTCGACGAAGCGATCGCTCTCGCGTTCGGTTCGGCTCCCACCGGCCCCAACATCGTATTCACGATCGCCTACCGCAAGGGACCGGCGCAGAACCCGAAGGGCACGCTAGTTAAGGGTGAGACCGTGAAGATCAAGAACGGGATGGTGTTTGATGTCACAGCAACCGATCGCTCGTAGTCCCGACCTTCAGCGCCTGCGCAATGAAGGCTACGACATTCTCATTGTCGCGGGTTTCCTGATCATGAAGAGCGTCCCATACCTCACCGCGGACGGGAAGGTAGCGTGGGGCGTGCTCATCTCGAACCTGGAGGTGGCGAACGACGCCACCGTTCAACCTCAGAACCATACTACCTACCTCGACGGGGAATTTCCCCACCATGCCGACGGTCGCCGCATTGAGGAAATTTATGCCGGAGAGACCAGCCTGGTCGTTTCTGAGACTATTACGGGGCGTCACTACCTGTCGGCCAAACCCCAACCCAGCCTCCGGTATAGCGACTATTTCCACAAGATGACCACCTACGCCGAGATTCTCGGCGTAGGTGCACGTTCGGTCGACCCGTCCGTGACGGCTCAGAATTTTGCTGTCGTGCATCCGGACGAGAAAGATTCGGTTTTCCACTACCAGGATACCGCATCGAGTCGCGCCGAGATTACAGAAGTGACGCGAAAGCTACGTCTCAACAAGGTATCCATAGTGGGCCTCGGGGGCACAGGTTCATATGTCCTTGACCTGGTCGCGAAGACGCCCGTCCGGGAAATCCACCTCTTCGATGGCGACGTCTTCCTTCAGCACAACGCCTTCCGGACGCCGGGCGCGGCTTCCGGCGAGGAGCTGGAGAGAAAGCAAAGCAAGGTATCCTACCTCCAGGGCATCTACAGCAAGATGAGGAAGGGCATCGTGCCTCATCCAGAAAACATGACGGATCAGCATCTGCATCTGCTCGAAGGCATGGAATTCGTCTTCGTCTGCATGGAAGGAACCGGCAAGCGGCCTATCATCGCCAAGCTGGAGGCTGAGAATATCCCTTACGTTGACGTCGGTATGGGTCTCTATCTAGCGAACGGCTCTCTCGGCGGTCTGGTCCGAACCACGACAAGCACGCCTGCCAGGCGGGGTCACGTCCATAACCTAGGCCGGATCCCGTTCGCGCAGGCAGACGAGAAGAACGAATACGACAAGAATATCCAGATCGCAGAGCTCAACGCGTTGAATGCAGCCTTCGCCGTCATCCGCTGGAAAAAGCTTTTCGGCTTTTATCTTGACCAGGAGAAGGAGCATCACAGCACCTATTCGATCGGAGGCAACGAGGTGACCAACGAGGACAGCGAGGAGCGATGAAAAGAGATTTTGCGATCGCCCACAAGTACGTGGAGTTCATCCCTGCAAAAAGGGATGAGCGCACCCTGTACATCTCGCTCGAATACGAGACCGCCGTCCACAACTGCTTCTGCGGATGCGGCTCCAAGGTAGTGACGCCGCTCAATCCGACAGGATGGCGGCTGTTCACCCATGGCGACAAGATATCGCTCCGTCCTTCCGTCGGGAGCTGGGGACTGCCCTGTCGCTCGCACTACGTCATAGATCGCGACGTCTGCAGGTGGGCCGGCGACATGTCGCAAACCGAGATAGATCGAGGCCGAATGAGGGATGAGTTCATTAGGGAGGAATATTTTGGTGCTTCCGGCAAACCCCGAAATGTGATCGAACAGCAACCAGAGGAAGCAAAATCGATCGGATTTTGGGCTTGGTTGCGTTCGCTGTTCCGCTAGCAGCAATCCATTGGCGACGAGAGAAATGGGGTGGTGAAGTGCGACTGATCAATGAGAAGATTGTCTTCTCCCCCTCGGATCTGGTGACCTTCTTCAAGTCGCCGTTTGCATCCTGGATGGACCGCGCTGCCTTTCACGACCGGGCATGGCTTTCCAGGATGGATCCCGAAGATCCGCTTATGACATCGTTGTCGAAACGCGGCTCCGACCACGAAACAGCCTACAATCTCAAGCTGGCGGAACAGGGCAGACAGCTCGTCGATATCGCCTCCGGCGATCCGAGCGCCATGTTCTTCGCTACTGCGTCGGCGATGAGGAACGGCGCAGACGTTATTACGCAGGGATATCTGCAACGTGGGCGGCTGGCTGGCATCGCCGACCTTCTGATAAGAGTACCCTTGCCCTCGAAGCTCGGTTCCTGGCACTACGAAATATGGGACACGAAGCTGTCACGAAGCATGAAGCCACAATATGCCGTGCAGCTATGCGCCTATGCTGACATGCTCGAAGGACTACAGGGCGTCCGCCCCGAGTCGATCTCCATCGTTCTTGGAAACTCCGAAAGGGTCGAACTGAAGACCCGGAGCTACATGGCGTTCTATCGGGGACTGCTCAAGCGATTCCTCGAGATGCAGGACGCCTTCGACCCAACAGCCATGCCGGATCCCGGCGCGAGTTCCGAGCACGGCCGCTGGTCGGAACTCGCGACTTCGCTTCTCGAGGAGAGAGACCATCTCAGCCAAGTGGCGACGATCACCAGCGGCCAAATCAAGGCCCTAAGCAAGGCCGGCATAATGACGCGTGCGGAACTCGCGAAATCGGAGATGGCGAGTGTTCCCAAGATCGGCGACGCGGTGTTCTCGAGACTTCGTAGACAAGCCGCTCTGCAGATCTCGTCGACAGGCAAGGAAAAGCCGGACTGGGAACTCGCGGCGCACGACAACGTCACGCCAACAGGCCTTAAGCTGCTACCACCGGCGTCACCAAATGACATCTTCTTCGACCTCGAGGGCTTTCCCCTCGTCGAAGGCGGGCTAGAGTATCTCTGGGGTGCGACTTATTTCGACCAGTTCAGCAACCGTGCGTTCCTAGATTTCTGGGCTCATGACCGGGACGAGGAAAAGTCTGCCTTTGTCTCATTCGTGCGCTGGGCCTACGCACGGTGGCTGTCGGACACCAGCATGCACATCTATCATTACGCGGCCTATGAGGTCAGTGCGCTGCGCCGGCTGATGGGGCGTTACGGGGTGATGGAATACGAGGTCGACCAGCTTCTTCGGAACAACGTCTTCGTGGACCTCTTTCAGATCGTCCGGCAGGCGCTGGTGGTGGGCGAGCCGCGATACTCGATCAAAAACATCGAACACCTCTATCGCGAAAAGCGCCAGACCGAGGTGGCGTCCGGCGGGGCGTCCGTGGTCGTCTACGAGCAGTGGCGCGAAAATCGCGACGGCGACGATTGGAGCACATCCAAAGTGCTGCGCGACATCCGGGACTACAACCGTGACGACTGCGATTCCACCGAAGAGCTGACCCGCTGGCTAAGGGCAGAACAACTCCGCGCCAGCCTTTCTTACGCCGGAACGGCGGAGGTGAAAGAGCCGCCACACAAGGAAGAACGTGACGAGACAGCGGAGTTTCGCGAAGTCCTACTGAAGGAGGCGGCTTTGCATGGTACGGGTCATCCGCCGAGCGCGTTGCCGATCGAGCTGCTTGCTCATTCACTCGACTTCCACGAACGGGAAAACAAGCCGGTCTGGTGGCGCTATTTCGACCGCCAGGGAATGAGCGAGGCTGAGCTGTTCGATGATCCGGACTGTTTGTCCGGTTTGCAAAGGACCGCGAGTGCGCTGATAGAGCAGGGCGGACGCAGCAACAAGGCGTCCTATGAGTATTTCTTTAATCCCGACCAGGACTTCAAGAATGGCACGAGCGGCTACCGGATTATTGGAGTGGACGCACCGGAAGTCTCGATTGACCGTTTGGATGAGGACAAAGGGAGGGTCTGGCTGAAGGCCGGATTTGTTCCGCCGGATCGCCTGTCTCTGGTGCCCTTGGACTTCGTCAATCCGAAGCCAATTCCGGCAGCGATCGCACGCGCTGCGCAACGAGCGAAAGCTACCGCTTTCGCGCCTTCCGCGCTTATCGATTTTCTCGGAAGGTCGCGTCCTCGGATCGTCGGCAACCAGGATGGGCCAATCATCCGAAACCCGGAAGCGCTTCAAGCGGAAATAGACGATGCCATCCGCAATCTCAATGAGTCTTGCCTCTGCATCCAGGGGCCTCCAGGAGCGGGCAAGACCCATGCGGCAAGCCGTGCGATCCATGCACTTTTGATGGCGGGAAGGAGCGTGGGTGTCACATCCAACAGCCACAAGGCCATTAACCTCCTCATTTCTGGAGTGTTGGACTATGCGGACGAAGAACGCGCACCAGTTTCGGTCATCAGGATCGATTCCATTTCCGACCGCGAGCTCACGGTCTACGGGAGGCGCGGCGTGAGCGTGGTCAAGAACGCGACAGAAGCAAGCTCACGACTTCGTTCAGGGGCCGTCGTGGTCGGCGGCACTGCCTGGGCATACTCGCATGCGGACATGGAAGGGAAGTTGGACTATCTGTTTGTTGATGAGGCCGGCCAGGTATCGATTGCCAACCTGATCGGCATGAGCACTGCTACCAGAAACATAGTTTTGATGGGCGACCAGATGCAGCTAGGCCAGCCCATACAGGGAAGCCACCCCGGCAGCAGCGGGATGTCGCTACTCGAGTTTTATATGGAAGGACAAGCGACCATACCCGTTGATCAAGGCGTGTTCCTTCCGACGACACATCGAATGCATAGCCATCTTTGCGGCTTCATTTCTAAGGCGATCTACGAAGGAAGGCTGACGAGCGAGCCGAAGACTGATCTCCGCTTCGTGGAACCCGCCGGTCCGCTGATCACAAAGGGGACAGGCATCGTTTTCCACCCTGTACCACACGTCGGCAACACCCAGGCGTCCGACGAGGAAGTTGAAGCGATCGTAGCCCTGACGAAGGAATTGCTCTGCTCATCGTACATGCCGGGTGGTTCCCACAAGCCAAGATTGCTGTCCTTAGACGACATTCTGTTCATCACTCCGTACAATCAGCAGCGCCGGAAACTCCAAACTGCACTGGGTGCTGGCGCCAAGGTTGGGACCGTCGATAAATTCCAGGGGCAGGGCGCTCCGGTGGTGATCTTGTCGATGTGTACCTCGGATGTGAACGAGAGTCCGAGGGGAATGGAGTTTTTGTTCTCGAAGAACCGGCTGAACGTGGCGATTTCAAGAGCGGAGTGCTTGGCGATCGTCGTCGCAAGCCCTGGTCTTGAGGCGTCCTCAGTATCAACCCTTATGCAAATGGAACTCGTCAATCTGTTCCAGGAACTTATGGAGGCGGCAGTCGATCGGTGATCCATAGCGGCAGATAGCAGACTGGCGACGAGCCATCAGCTTTCTCGAAAACCGGCCGGAAGTCGACCCGACCCGCATCGGTCTTTGGGGTTACAGGTATGCCGGGGGGCCACGCCATCATTCTGGGGGGCTGAGGCGCATCATCCGGACGCGCTGCCCGCACTCGAGGCTGCGTCGGGACATGTCTTACCGCAGAGTACGATCATGCGTAACCGGTGTTCCGCTCCCACGTTGTCCTCGCCGCCCTGATCTGTGATCGCCTATCCATGGACGAGCAACGGGAGTTTCTCCATGGAGAATACATTGGAGGTTCTCACGACCAGGAAATCTGGTCGTGAGGTTCACCGGCACTGGCCGGATGAGGTGAAGGCGCAGATCGTTTCGGAGAGCCTTCGGCCAGGCGCGATGGTCAATGAGGTCGCCAAGCGTCACGGCCTGAAGCCGAACCACCTCTCGACTTGGCGAACGATGGCGCGGCAGGGAAAGCTTGTACTACCTGCACCCGAGGATGCGGTAGAGTTCGCAGCGGTGATCATCGATCCGCCCGCTTC